>CANORX010000010.1 GCA_947569225.1 uncultured Clostridia bacterium | reverse complement strand
AAGAATACTAGCCATAAGGCTTTTTATTTTAGGAGAAAACATGGAAAAAGTATTAAAAAATATATTAGACTTTATACTATCAGTTAAATTTTATGGACCTATTGTAGCAATACTCATAGGACTAATAATATTCAAAGGAGTAAATCGTATAATAGCGAGTATTGTAACAAAAAGAAATAAAATAAACAAAAAAAACCATAAAAAAGAAGACACAGTAATAAACCTAATAAGAAGTATCATAAAATACATTATAATAATAATAGTAATACTAGCTATATTAGAAATTTATGGAGTAAACACAACAAGTATCATAGCAAGTTTAGGAATAGTAGGATTTGTTATAGGTTTAGCTTTACAAGATACGATGAAAAACATGCTAGCGGGAATATTCATAATATTTGATAACAGATACAATGTAGGAGATACAGTTAAAATAAATGACTTTACTGGAGAAGTACTATCTTTAGGATTACAAACAACAAAACTAAAATCAGCTAGTGGAGAAATATTTACAATACAAAATAGTTCTATTACTTCAGTAACAAATTATTCGGAGTGCGATACCATACTTTATTTAGAATTAGGAGTAGGATACTCTACAGACATAAATCATTTAGAAAAAGTATTAAATAAACTAAATACAAAAATAAAAAAAATAGAAAACGTAAAAAGTGACTTAAACTTACTAGGAGTAGATTCCTTTGGTTCTAGTGAAATAATCTATAAAATTTCTATCACTTGTAAACCATACACACACTTTGGAGTAAAAAGAGAAATATTAAAACTAATAAAAATAACATTTGACAAAGAAGGAATAGAAATACCATTTACTCAAGTAGATGTACATTTATTTGAAACTAAAAACAAAAGAAAAATAAACCGCTAGTGCCATGGAAGAATTTATAGATTAATATCACAAAACTAAAAAATTAGTAAAATAAGAAAATATATATTAAAATTCACTAAAATACTTTTGATGCTCAATAGTATTTTTTTTAGACTTGTAAATATTTCTAAAAGCCTAGCAATGTACTATTGTAAGCTAACAAATAACTTGATATAATTCTTATAGTAGTAGGTGATAACATGCGTGAAAACATAAAACTATATAAAAACTGGTACAGACTAGTAAAACCAAACAAAGCAGTATGGTTTTTTCAACTAATAACTTGCATAATCCCAATAATATGCACATTCTGTGAAGCAGCCTTTATGGCAAAAGTAACATCAAACCTAGCGAATAATAACTTTAACCATGCAATATTTTGCTTAACACTAGTACTAATACTAGCCATATTAAGATACTTATCATGGGATTTAAACTATAGAAACTTCACAAGACTAATGTCTGAACCATACCTTAGAATACAACAAAAATTCTATGAAAAACTTATTAAAGCGAAAGACTCTAACTTTAAAATAACCTCAAGAGAAAAAATAATAAACATATTTCACTCTGATACCTATGACATGATAGACTTTGCAGACACAATATGTACGCAAATAAGGTATTTAATATACATAATAATGACACTATTCTATGTAGGAAGCATAAACATATTCATATGCTTGCTAGTAGTAATAATACTAGTATTAAACTCAATCATAATAGAAAAACTAAACAAACTACTAGGAAAAAGCCAAGAAAAAAGAAAAGACAAAATTGATGAAGAACTAGAACACTTTACTAAAGTATTAGACTCAAAAAATTTTGTAAACGACTTAAACATAGAAGAAAAAATGAAAGAAGACTATTTAAACTCAAGCAAAGCATATCTACACAAACTAAATGACTATAACATAAAACTAAGTTACATAGAAAACTACTTTCACATATTTTATAAACTAACAATATATGCAATATCAATAATCATGATATACTTACTAAAAGATAGCGTAGTCTCACTAACAATATACCTAGTCGTAGTATCATACATAACGGACACTATAACTAACAGCACAGAACTATTTGGAATAATAAAAGAACTAAAACTAATAAGCGTATGTGTAAACAGAGTAAATCTAATCCTAAACTTTGAAGAAAAAGACGAATTATCATTTGGAACAATAAACAAAGACGACATAAAAGGAGAAATAGACTTTCACCACATAAGTTACAAAGGAAACAAAGAATATGGCTTAGGAAAAGTAGAAGACTTAAACTTTAACATACTAAAAGGAGAAATAGTACTATTTAAAGGTAGCAAAAAAAGTGGTAAAAAATCTATATTTATGATGTTAAGAAGAATAATAAAACCCACTAAGGGAACAATACTAATAGATAAACTAGACATAATGTCTTACTCTAAACAAATCCACAACACAAACGTAAACTACATATTAGAAACACCAGAATTCTTTAGTGGGTCCATAAAAGAAAACCTAAAAATAGTAAATAAAAACAAAAAAGAAATAACAGAAGCACTAAAACAAGTCAAACTAGAGGAAATAATAAAAAATGAATACAAAAAGAAAATGAATACTAATATTATAGAACTAAACAAAAGAGATAAATACTTTTTAAGCATCGCTAGAGTACTACTAACTAAAAGTGAAATAATAATGTTTTATGAAATACCAAACTACATTAAAAATGAAGACAAAGAATTACTAAAAGAACTAATACTAACAATAAAACAAAAAAATACAATACTAATATTTGACGAAGATAATGACTTTGAAAACATAATAACAAAAGAATACATAATAAAAGATGGTAAAATAACAAAGGAGAATAACAATGAATAATATAATAATACTATGCCTAACAATATTCTTAGTAAGAATAATAGACACATCACTAGCGACAATTAGAACAGTATTAGTAATAAAAGACAAAACCACACTAGCATTCATAATAGCATTCTTTGAAGTATTTGTATGGTTTTTAATAGTAAGAGAAGCGCTAAACACTGACGCAGGAAATGTCTTAGCTATTGCAATATCCTACAGTGCGGGGTACGCAACAGGAGTTTGGGTAGGTATGCTTATAACAGACAAATTCATAACAACTAACATATCTGTAAACATTGTAGTAGAAGAAAAAAAAGAAATAATAAAAGCACTAATAGAAAATAACTTTGCAGTAAGTGTAAGCAGAATAAAAGGTAAAGACTTAATAAGTAATAAATACATGATATTTGTAGCCACAACAAACAAAAAACTTAACTTACTAAGACAAATAATAACAGAAATAGACCCGCGTGCTTTTCTAGTTGTAAGTGAGAACAAAATGGTTTTTGGAGGCTATAGATAAACAAAAAAGTACAAAATATTATACCAAGAAATAAAAATACTCAAAAAATGTCTAAATAAAAAAGCGTTTTTGAGTTTTTTGTCGTATATAGGTATAGGAGGGCTAAACTTTATGGGACTAATAAAAGATGATGTAATAAAAAAAGTAAGAGAATCAAACGACATAGTAGACGTCATAGGTAGTTATCTTCCTCTAACCCAAAAAGGAAAAAATTACTTTGCAGTATGTCCATTTCATGATGACCATAGTCCCTCAATGAGTATAAGCAAAGAAAAGCAAATATTCACATGTTTCGTATGTGGAGCAACTGGTAACGTAATAACATTTGTAAAAGACTATGAAAAAGTATCGTTTGTAGAAGCCGTAGACATACTAGGAAAAAACGCTGGACTAAACTTAGAAATCAAAAAAAATGACAACAAAGATAGCAAATACAAAGAATACTATGACATATACTCTCTAGCGCTCGCATACTACAAAAACAACCTAAACACCAAAAGTGGAGAACAAGCAAGAAAATACTTAGAAGCAAGAAATTTAACAAAAGAAACAATTGATTACTTTGATATAGGACTTAGCTTAAATGATGGCCTGACAAAAAGTCTAGAAAAAAAATATAGCAAAGAAAAACTGATAAACATAGGACTAACAAATGACTATGGAAAAGACCTTTTCATTAGTAGGATAATGTTCACAATAAAAGACAACTATGGATACCCTGTAGGATTTAGTGGAAGAATATATGACAATTCAAATAATCCCAAATACGTAAACAGTAAAGAAACAGTAATATTTAAAAAAGGAACAATTCTCTATAACTATTACCGAGCAAAAGATGAAATACGTAAGAAAAAAGAAATAATAATAAGCGAAGGCTTCATGGAAGTAATAAGGATGCACACTATAGGATATAAAAATGTAGTTGCACTAATGGGAACAAGTTTCACAAAAGAGCACTTAAACATAATCAAAAACATGAAAGTGCAAGTAGTCCTAAACTTAGACCAAGACGAAGCAGGAAAAACAGCCACTCTAGCGATAGGTGACATGCTAATGAATGAAGGAATAAACCCTTCAGTAATAATATATAGCAAATATAAAGACGCAGACGAATTCATAATGAAAGAAGGAAAAGAAGCTTTTGACAAATCCTACAAAAACAAAGTAAACTTCATAGACTTCAAACTAGACTATTTAAAACAAAACAAAGACCTGACAAAAGCAGAAAATCTGAGCACTTTCATCAACAGTGCCATAGAAACCATAAACGAAATAGAAGATGACATACTAAAAGAAATAAAAATAAAACAACTTAGTAAAGAATATGACATAAATGAAAATCTAATAAGAAACAAAACAAAAATAAAAGAAAAAGAAAAACCTATCACCAATGACAAACCAAAACAAAAAACAAAAAAAAGATATAACAAATATGACATAAGTGAAATAAGACTATTATACCTAATGCTAAACCATCCACACCTGATAAATTACTATGAAAACCATCTAGGGTATATGAATGATGAAAACAGAAGAAATTTTGCAAATTCTATAATATATTACAAAGAAAAAAACAAAACATTTGATTATGCAGACTTTATATGTTACACTAGTGAACGTCCTGAACTGGAAAGTGTATTAAAAGAAATAACATCATATAATCACATAGAAACATATACAGATGAAGAAGTAGACGAATACATAACAAAAATAAAAGAAAAAAGAGTAAAAAGGCAAATAGAAAAACTTACAGAAAAAATGAAAAACACAATAGACATAGAAGAAAAGAAAAGACTATCAAATAGGATATTAAATATGAAAAGGGAAGTGTTAAAATGGTAAATATAAACAAAGAATTAAAAACCTTTGAAGAAGTATTACAAGAATTAATAGAAGAAGGAAAAAAACAAGGATTTCTAACATATGAAACAATAGCAAAAAAAACAAATCACTTAGAATTAGATAGCAACAACTTAGACGAATTATATAACGCCCTAAGTGAAAATCAAATCGAAATAAAAAGTGAAGACGAAGAAGATACAGATGGAGGACTACTAACAGAAGACATAAACCTAAACCTAGAAAAAATCACTAATGAATCTAAGGATATGAGTGTAAACGATAACGTTAGAATGTATCTAAAAGAAATAGGAAGAATTAGCTTACTAAGCCTAGATGAAGAACAAAAAATAAGCAAAAAAATAGCGGATGGAGACGAAGAATCAAAAAGAATATTAGCAGAATCTAATCTGCGTCTAGTAGTTAGTATTGCAAAAAGATATGTAGGACGTGGTTTACTATTTCTAGATTTAATCCAAGAAGGAAACATAGGTCTTATGAAAGCAGTAGAAAAATTTGACTACGACAAAGGTTACAAATTTAGTACATATGCAACATGGTGGATAAGACAAGCAATAACAAGAGCATTAGCAGATCAAGCAAGAACAATACGTGTTCCTGTACACATGGTAGAAACAATAAACAAAATGGCTAGAATAGAAAGACAAATGGCTCTTGACTTAAATCGTGAACCTACAGATGAAGAATTAGCTAAAAAAATGGGATTATCAATAGACAAAATAGTAGAAATAAGAAAAATAAGTCAAGACCCAGTAAGCTTAGAAACACCTATAGGTGAAGAAGACGATTCACATTTAGGAGACTTTTTAGCAGACGAAAGAACAATGTCTCCTGAAGAATATACAACATATGAAATGTTAAAAGAAGAGCTAAAAGGAGTATTACAAACACTTACTAAAAGAGAAGAAGAAGTACTTGAACTTCGTTTTGGATTATATGATGGCACATGTCACACATTAGAAGAAGTAGGTAAAAAATTTGGAGTTACAAGAGAAAGAATAAGACAAATAGAAGCCAAAGCACTTCGTAAACTAAGACATCCTTCACGTGCAAAAAAACTAAAGGACTTCCTAATTGACTAAAAGACTACAAAAAATATCCTCATACATAAATGAAGAAGAAAAAATAATAGACATAGGATGTGACCATGCTTATCTAAGTGAAATATTAGCTAAAAGAAAAATATACTCTATAGCAAGTGACTTAAGATCGAACATCATAGAAAAAGCAAGTAAAAGAATTGGTGAGGACTTAAAAAAATACATAACATTTAAAGTAGGCGATGGAATAACACTTAAAGAAGATGAATTAGACTACATTCCAGTCCTAGCAGGAATGGGTTCTCACTTAATATTAGATATAATATCTAAAAGTAAAATAAAGTTTAAAAAAATAATCACAATATCTAATAACAATCATGACATACTTAGAAAAGAAATGCTAAAACTTGGATACAAAATAGAATTAGAAGAAATAATCTTAGAAAAAAACAAATACTATAACCTAATAATATTTAAACCTGGGAGTGCTATATATAATATAGAAGAAATAACAATAGGAGTTAACCATCAAAACATTTTTCTACTAAAAGAAAAAAATAAAAAACTTATAGAAAAATATAATAAAATTTTAAAAAACATACAAAAAGAAAAAGATAAAAAGAAATTAGAAAGCATAATAAAAATACTTTCTAACTTCAATTACTAAAAGAAGGAGGACACAAAACTTCTTTTTTAATTACCCAAGAACTATTGAAAAAAAGTCAAAGTATCCAAATTAATCTTGCCTCTATCCCCATTACTCTTAGGACTTTTCTTAAAAACGTTTACAGGTCTCTCTAAAGCCTTAGCTTCCTTTATCTTAGCCTCTTTTGAAGCCTCTTTAATACTACTAACAGTACTAAAAGCACTACGAACATTTTTAATAACAGGAGTAACTTGCTTATAAATAGGGATAGCTCTATTAACAAAATTTAATGTATCACTAACACCACTTACAATTTTAGATAAATTAAAACCTGCCATAATATCACCTATAATATTATATTAAAATATTAAAAATAATTGCCTAAATAAAAAAGCGTTTTCACTATATTCATCTAATAAAGGTATAGGAGGGATAAAAGTAAAAGAACAAAATCAAAACGAAATAATAATTAATGGTTATAGCTTAGACAAAGAACAATTATTACCTGTAATAGAAAATGAAAAATACTCTCTAATAATCGCAGGTGCAGGTAGTGGTAAAACACTTACACTAATAGGAAAAATAAAATACTTGCTTGAAAATAGCATATATAAGAAAGAAGAAATATGTTGTATATCATTCACTAACGAAGCCGCAAATAACATATCAAATAACATAATAAAAAATTGTAACGTAGAAGTACCTACATACACATTCCACAAACTAGCACTTAAAATTTTAAAAGAAGCCAATATAAAACATGAAATATCTAAACCAACTTTATTAAATGAAGTAATAGAAGAATTCTTTAATTCAAAATGTTTCGGAAACCAAAACCTACAAAAAATAATATATAAAAAATACCACAAACTCATACATAATGACAAAAACTGGAAAAGTATAATAGAAACCAAAAAACTAAATAACTATAAAAAACTTATAGAAACATTTATAAATCTAATGAAAAGCAATAATTACACGAAAAATGACTTCTTAAATTTCTTTAAAAAAAGAAGATATAAAAATAACCTAATAATAATCTATGCAATTTTAACAATATATGAAACAGAAAAAACAAGCACGCAAAAAGTAGACTTTGATGATATGATGACACTAGCTGCAAGAACAATAAAAGAAAGAAAAGTAAAACTTCCATTTAAATTAATAATAATAGACGAATTTCAAGACACATCACTTAGTAGATTTAACCTTATAAATGAAATAATAGAACTAAATGATGCCTCACTAACAGTAGTCGGAGATGACTTTCAATCTATATATCGTTTCTCAGGTTGTGACTTAAACTTATTTTTAAACTTTAAAAAATACTACAAAGATGCAAAAATATATAAACTAGAAAGCACTTATAGAAATAGTTTAGAACTAATAAAAACTGCTGGCTTATTCATACAAAAAAACAAATATCAAGTTAAGAAAAATCTTAAAAGTCCTAAACGATTAGAAAACCCAATTATAATTACATATTTTAATAACAAAGATGAAATACTAGAAAAAATAATAAAAAAAATAGACCAAGAAAAAGAAATACTAATAATAGGAAGAAATAACTTTGATATAAAAGAATACACAAAAAAACTAGAATATGAGCAACTAGAAAATAATTATATAAGCATTAAAAAAATACAAGAAAGAAAAATAAGATATCTAACAATACATTCATCAAAAGGATTAGAAAGTGATGTAGTAATACTACTAAACGTAGAAAATAGTTTATATGGACTACCTTCTAAAATAAAAGACGATAACATTCTATCATTAGTAAAAGCCAAAGATTTGTATCCATATGAAGAAGAAAGAAGGCTATTTTATGTTGCCTTAACAAGAACAAAAAATGAAATATATTTACTAACTCCTAAAAAAAATCCTTCAATATTTATTAAAGAATTAAAACATTTTAAAAATATAAAAACTATAGAAATAAAATAAAAGCATAAAAAACACTGAAAATATAATAACTTTTTAAATAAAAACATTTACTAATCATATAATATTATGATAAAATTAATTCGGGCTTTAAAAATAAACACTTTTGAGGATTACTTTTACTAGTGCTTACAAATAGTAGGTGTGAAAGTTTAGAATCAAAAGGAAGTAAAAACGAAAGGAAGAGTGAAAATATGACAGAAGAAACATTAAATAAAAAAGTCGTATCAAAAAATAATTTATTAGAAGCTGGTGTACATTTTGGACACCAAACAAAAAGATGGAACCCTAAAATGAAAGAGTATATATATACTTCAAGGGATGACATTTACATTATCGATTTAGATAAAACAGAAAGAAAATTAGAAGAAGCTTATGCTGCATTATTTAAAGCCTGTGAAAATGGAGGAAAAGCATTATTCGTTGGAACAAAAAAACAAGCACAAGAAGCAAGTATTGACGAAGCAACAAGATGTGGAGGATACTATGTAACTGAACGATGGTTAGGAGGAACTCTTACTAACTTTAAAACAATAAGAGAAAGAATTAATCGTCTAACAGAAATTGAAAAAATGAAAAGCGATGGTAAATTCGAATTACTTCCTAAAAAAGAAGTATCAAAATTACAAAAAGAATATGATAAACTTAACAAAATACTTTGTGGTATAAGAGAAATGAATAAATTACCACAAGCACTAATAATAGTAGATCCACGTATTGAAATAAACGCAATTCGTGAAGCTAGAAGATTAAACATACCAGTATTTGGTATAGTTGACACTAATAGTGATCCTGATGATGTAGATTATGTAATACCAGGAAATGACGATGCTGTACGTGCAGTAAAAGTAGTACTTGGAGTATTAGCAAACGCTGTATGTGAAGCTAACGGACTTCCACTTGATGATTACGTATCAGAAGATGAATTTGCTAAACCAAGAAAACAAAAAGACAATAAAAAAGAAGAAATTAAAGTAATAGAAAAAGAAGTAGAAACAAAAGAAGAAAAAACAATTGAAACTAGTGAACCAGAAGAAAATACAAATTTAGAAGACATGAAACTTGCGGACTTAAAAGCATTAGCAAAAGACAAAGGTGTTAAAGGTTATTCTAGCATGAAAAAAGAAGAACTAATTGATGCTTTAAAATAAATATAAAAAAATAAAAGGAGAATTATTATGGATATAAAAGCAAGTGATGTAAAAGCACTACGTGATATGACAGGTGCTGGGATGCTTGATTGCAAAAAAGCGCTAACTGAAACAAATGGAGATATAGATAAAGCTATTGACTATTTAAGAGAAAAAGGTATAAGCAAAGCAGCAAAAAAAGCTGATAGAATAGCCGCAGAAGGATTAGCAAATATTTATACTAAAGAAAACAAAGCTGTTATCTTAGAAATAAACGCTGAAACTGACTTTGTTGCTAAAAACAACGAATTTATTAAAATGGTTGACAAAATAGGTAACGCTATACTAAATAGTGAAGTAAAAGAATTAGATGAAGCTTTAAATTTAACAATTGATGGGTCATCTATTAATGATCTTATAATTAATGAAACAGCTACAATTGGAGAAAAATTAAGCTTTAGAAGATTCGAAGTTGTAAATAAAAATGAAGATGAAGTGTTTGGAAGCTATCTACACATGGGCGGAAAAATTGCCTCACTAATTGTATTAAAAGGAAATGACGAAAATATTTCTAAAGATATAGCTATGCAAGCTGCTGCAATGAAACCAGAATATGTTAACCGCGACGAAGTACCAATGGAAAAAGTAGAACATGAAAAAAGTGTCTTAACTGAACAAGCCTTAACTGAAGGCAAAAAGCCAGAATTCATAGATAAAATAATTTCAGGAAGATTAGACAAATTTTATGAAGAAATATGCTTAATCGAGCAAAAATTTGTTAAAGATGGAGATTTAACAGTAAAAGCTTATCTTGAACAAAATAACACTAATGTAGTAAAAATGGTACGTTACGAAGTTGGTGAAGGAATAGAAAAAAGAAGCGAAAACTTTGCAGATGAAGTAGCTAAACAAATTAACGGAAACTAAGGTGCATAAATTGCATCTTTTTTTTAACTTTTTTAAAAATTAATAAAATACCATTGATATAAAATGTGAAAATAATTAATATATTAATTAAAAAATAAGGAGATAATAAATGGAAAAACACATTTTAACAACTAAAGAAATGATAAATAAATTAAAAATGAGAAACATTAAATTTAATAAAATAACAGAAGAAAAAGCTAGCAAACATTTAGAAATAAATTGTAACTATTATACCTTACTTAAATATATAAATAATTTTCAAGTATATTATAAAGATGGAAAGCCTACAAACAAATACATAGATTTAGACCTTGCTTATTTAAAAGACTTATCAACTATAGACCAAAAATTAAGGACTTTACTATATGACATGTTAATGGAAGTAGAATATTATTTAAAAATATGGATTTATAAAAAAGAAAGAGAACTAAGTAATAATGGATACAAAATAGTAAATAAATATCTAAAAAATGACTATAATAATAAACAACATTTACACATTAACATTTTAAATAAAGTAGGAAAACAAGAATACAAAGAAATATTCTATAAATACGATATAAATAAAGATAAAGAATTAGAGAATATACCTTTATGGGAATTTATGAATTTAATAACATTTGGAGAATTAATAGATTTTTATGATTACTTTACATCAGAATATAACTTAAAAACAGAACACAGATATATATATCCACTAAGAGACATATTAAGACTTAGAAATGGAGTTGCACACAATGATTCTTTATTAAATAACCTAAATAAAAAAGATGATTTATATAAAACTAAAAAAGAAATTAGAAATTACTTGTATAAAATAGGAATGGGCAAAGAATTAAGAGAAAGTAAATTATCTAATGTAAGAATAAGACAAATAACAAGTTTATTATACTTATTTAATATATTATTCATAGCCAAAAAGTAAAAAGAAAAATAAATGATAAAATAAATAATCTGTTTTTAAGAATAAATAATCATAGTGAGTATTATACTAATAATGAACTACTTAAATCAACATATATTTATTTTCTAATGATAATAGAAAACAAATATAAAAATGACTAAAAGTAGTTGACATCAAAAGTGTTGCATGATAACATGTAGACAATGCGATGGAAAAATGATTTTATCATTTTTATAGGGGGGTCTCTTAAGAGGGTGCCCTAAATTTTTCTTAAACAAGAGATTTAATATTTCTTGTTTTTTCTATCATTATAAAAGTATATATTATACGCTTTGATACTAAAAATATTAGTATCTTATTTTTTTGTAAAAAACTGTAAAAAATAATATTTCATACCTTTACAAAACAATATAAGTGGAGTAGAATAGTGGTAGATAGTGGAGATAAGTGGAAGAAAGTGGGGGATTTCTATGCTAATTGGTGAATATCACGTCAAATTAGATGAAAAAAATAGGCTTACTATTCCCTCTAAATTCAGATTAGAATTAGGTGATGAATTCATAATCACCAGAGGATTAGATAAATGCTTATTTGTATATTCACGACCAGAGTGGGAAAAATTAGCTAACAAATTGAGCACATTACCTTTCACAAAAAAAGACGCTAGAAACTTTTCGAGGTTTCTACTAAGCGGCGCTGCTGTCTGTGAATTCGATAAACAAGGTCGAATTAATATTACCTCACCATTGGTCGGATACGCCGGTTTAAATAAAACTTGTGTAATAATCGGCGTTAACGATCGCTTAGAAATATGGGATGAGGAACAATTCGATAACTTCCTAACTACAAACGAGGAAAACTTTAGCGAAATAGCAGAAAATTTATTTGGGTTTGGTGATTTTGATGCATAAAAGTGTATTATTAATGGAAGCTATTGAAGGATTAAACATTAAGCCAGATGGGACATACATAGATGCGACACTAGGATTTGCTGGTCATTCAGGGGAAATATTAAAGAGATTAGAAACTGAGGGGTTCCTATTCGCCTTTGATCAAGACGGTTATGCTATTAACTACAGCACTGAAAAACTAAATACAATAGGCAAAAATTTTAAAATCTTTCATACAAACTTTAAAAACATGAAAGAGTACATTGATAATCAAGTTGATGGAATACTATTTGACTTAGGAGTCAGCAGTCCACAACTAGACGATGCCGAAAGAGGATTTAGTTTTCACAAAGATGCACCTCTTGACATGAGAATGGATAAAAGACAAAGTTTATCTGCATACAATGTAGTAAACGAATATCCATTTCAAAAACTAGTTGAAATCCTCTTCATATATGGAGAAGAGGTAAATGCAAAATCTATTAGCTTAGGTATAATAAATAGTAGGCCTATTCATACTACATTAGAACTAGCCGAAGTCATAAAAAACAATGTACCTGTGTCTTATAGAAAAAAAAGTAATCCTTGTAGAAAAACATTTCAAGCCATAAGAATAGAAGTGAACAAGGAAATCGAAATATTAGAAAATAGCTTAATGAACGCTTTCGAACTATTAAAACCTAATGGAAGACTATGTGTAATAACATTTCATTCACTAGAAGATAGAATTGTAAAAAATCTATTTAAAAAACTATCTAGTGATGACGAACTATCAAAAAAATTACCAATAGTGCCAGAAAACATGAAAGCCAAAGCTAAACTAATAACGAAAAAAGGAATAAAGCCAAGTGAAGAAGAACTTGGTACTAACAAAAGAAGTCGAAGTGCTACACTTCGTATAATAGAAAAAATATAAAAAGGGTGATTATAATGGCAAGAAAAAAAAGAAAATATCTTAAAGGAGAAAAACTACTTACATTTATAATAGGATTATTAATATTTGGTAACATATTTGGTGCCTCTTTCTCTATGGCATTATTATCAAAAACCAATATTGAAGTAGAAAGCATGAAAAAGAAAATATCTAAACAAGAAGACTTAAACGAAAGCTTAGAAATGAAAATAAACGAATTAGCATCACTAGATAACGTTGAAGCAGTTGCAACTAACTTAGGATTAGAGTATAATAATAGTAACATAGTTGTAGTTAACGAATAACGAATGTGAGGTGTTAAAAAATATTGAAAAAAGCAAGAACTGTAAAAATTAGCAAACTTTTTGTAATAGTTGTTGTTTTTTTATTTGCAATAATAATAGGAAAACTTAGTTACATCGTACTGAGCAAAGAAGTTGATGGAATAGACTTAACTGCATTCGCGCAAAACAGAAATGAAAAAAAAGAAACAATCATTGCAGAAAGAGGAACAATATATGACTCGCTAGGAAACACCCTTGCAGTAAACGTAAATAGTTACACAGTTATAGCAATACTATCAGAATCAAGACCCGAAGACAAAAGAGTAACAGACAAAGAAACAACTGCTGCTGCTTTAA
>CANORX010000009.1 GCA_947569225.1 uncultured Clostridia bacterium | reverse complement strand
AAGGATGGTGATTAAATGGGATATCAAGAAAGTGTTATAAAAGTAAAAAAAAATTATCAAAATGAACTTATAAAACAAATTATAAACAGTGATCGTGATCAATATATTTTTTGTGATCCATGTTTAATAGTTGAAGTAAAAAAAGATATAAGTAGATATAATTTTGAAAAAGATGATAAATTACTTTATGTTTGTGGTGAAAGAGATGGACAACGAAGTTTTGAGTGTTTTATAGATAATTCTGATAATCAAATAAAACTTGATGCCAATATAGAAAATAGAATTTACCCTATAGAAGATATACAAGATTTATCTTTATTTAAAATTCTTTCTGAAATGGAAGATGGATATGGTGAAGATGAATATTTTAAAGTTACTGAATTAGATAAATATATTGAGAATCAAAAAGAAAAGTCTGTAAATAAATATGATGAAGTAAAAAATAGACATCAGAAAAGAGTAAATGATTTTCCACTAGGTTTTGCTTTTAGTAATGAGCAATTTAAAGATATGATGGAAAAATGGGGTTTGGAAGAAAATGATACAGATAAAATACTCTCTATTGGTGGTGGAGGTTTTATAAGAAAAACTGATTTAGAAGAATATAATAAAATGTGGGATGAAATTAGAAAAGAAAATAAAGAATTAATAGAATCAGATAAAACTGGTGATGGTTATATCAAGGATATGTTTGTTAGTGAACTTGAAAATCACGAATATTGTATTACTTATGATATAGAAGATACCTTAGATGCTTTGGAACTTTCTTATGAACAAGTTATGAATAACCCTAATTTAAAACATGGGCTTGAACTTGCTAAGAAAGAAATCATAGAAAAGGAAAACCAACAAGACTATGACATTGAATAAAGAAGAATTATTAGAATTTAAAACTACTAATGATGGTAAATTTCTATATACTAGAGTTAATGATTTTATGGACTTTGTTTATCAAAATGATTTGTACGAATATACAGATGATATTTATGATGATAATGGTATTAGAGATATTATAAGACATGATATTGATAAATCTGGTTGGGAAAGAATTAAATATATGTTACAAAGTGTAGAAAGTATTAAATGTGATTATTTAATTAGGGATAATTATGGTAACTTTAATAACATAACGAATAATGACATAAACACCATTATTGATAATATTATCTATGACTTAGATAAAAAGTTGGGTGATTCTTATGAAGTTTAAAGAATTACTTTCAAAATTTCTATGGTTTCATAAAAATTTTTGGGGGCATAGATATGTTGTTATTGAAAATGAAAAAGTTATCAAATATTTACTTATTTATCATAAAAGAATTTATGTATTAAATAAGGAGGATTATGCTTTATAGCAATAATCTAGTAAGGGGCTTACTATGAGTTTGCCCCTTATTATTTTATTGTTGATTTTAATTGTTTTCATTATTTGTTTTATTTATATAGAGCCATTAATTTCAAAACATAAAATTAAAAATAATAATGAGTATGGATCTGCAAGGTTTTCTACTGAATCAGAAATAAATAAATATTTTTCAAAAGAAAAAATATCTAATATTAATGATGTAGGATTTCCAATTTATTATGATAAAAATATAAATCATGTATGGTTTGATAAAGAAACACCCCATTATGTTTACTTAGGATCAAGTGGCTCTGGTAAAAGTGTTACTTGTGTTATACCTATGATTAGTTTTATTGCTAATGCCAAAAAGCCACGAAGTGTTTTTGTTACTGATCCTAAGGGTGAAATTTACCATACAACTTCTAAAATGCTATATGATAAAGGATATAAAGTTTTAACAATAGATTTTAGACATCCAGAATTATCAAATCATATAAATATTTTAGAGCCAGTTATATGTGAATATGAAAAATATATAAAATATGAAAATCTAGTTAATACTGCTACTAATGAAAATGAAAGACTAGATTATCAAAATAAATCTATTTCTAGTTATGCTGAAACTAATAGACTAATTACTTCTCTAGCATCCATGATTACCTATGATAAATCACAAGGTAAAGATCCCTTTTGGAATAATAGTGCTAAAAACTTACTAGAGGGTTTAATAGGTTTCTTTTTAGAAGAATATAAGGATGGTAAAATTAGCCGTGAGCAAATAACTATGACTTCCATTCGTAAGTTTCAAAATTCTACTATGGAAGAAAAAAATTCTAAAAAGTTTAAATTATATATTGAACAAAAACCTTATGGTACTAAATCAAAAGATAGTTTAATTCCTATTCTATCATCTAGTGAAAATACTTATAAATCTATTACTAGTGTCTTTTCTGAAAAAATGGCTATATTTGATGATGTCAATGTTGCTAATGTTACTAGTAAGTCAGATTTTGATTTTGATATTTTAGGTAAGGAAAAGTCTGCTTTATTTGTTATAGTTCCAGATGAAGATAAAGTTTATTATTCTCTAGTTACGATCATATTAGGTCTTTTATATAAGGAATTAGTAAAACTTGCTAATGCTAATGAAAATAAAAAATGTCCTATTGAAATTGACTGGATATGTGATGAATTTTCAAATTGCCCACCACTAGTAGAGCCAAGTATAGAATCCATAATTTCTGTTGCTCGTTCTCGTGGGTTAAGGTATCATTTGTTTATTCAAAGTTTAAGTCAACTTGATAATGTTTATGGTAAAGAAGTAGCCCAGATTATTCTTGATAATGCTGGTCTGCAATACCTTAAAACGAATACCATGTCTACTGCTGAAGCAGTTTCAAAAATGCTAGGAAAAAAATCTATTGAAAGTAACTCTATAAGCCAGTCTATTAGTTTAACTAATTATAATGGAAATAAATCTACTTCCTTAATTGCCCGTGATCTCTTAACACCAGATGAAGTAAAAAATCTTCATCATAAAACTATAATTTTTCCTACTATTGGCTACCCAATTTTTAGGGATACTGTTATCTATAAAAGATTATCTTGTTATTCTAGTGGTGAACTGGAAAGAAAAATGGTACCATTAGTAGATTTAAGTAGTACATATTTTACTGTTGAAGATATTAAGACTAAATATGATAGATTATTTAGAAACAGAAATGATAAATCTATCTATAAAGAAGAATTATCAGAATTAGATAAATTTAGAGAAGCAGAAAAAGAAAAACTAAAAAATATAGTTGAAATCGTACAAGATCAACTTAAAAATAAAATTTCTTTATTTGAATTTAAAGAAAATAATAATAGAATTTATGCTAGTTTTGAATTATCTAAGCCACTTAATACTAAGGAATTAACCTTTATTAAAGGTAAAATAAATAAGGAAGTATTTCATTTAGAAATAGATAATGGTAATAATACTAAGTCTACCATTGAAATACATTTAAAAAACCCTTTAGAAAAAGACATGACTTTAGAGAAAGGAAATAAAAATGTCTAATAAAGATATTCATTATTTCCTGTTTTTTAGAATAGGTTTTATAGAGGTGAACACTCTATGAAACGAATAAGTAAAAGTGGTAAAAAAAGAAATTTAGATATTAAATTTATTCATAAAGATAATGGTACAAAACTAGAAGAAATACTAAAGGAGGGATATTTATGCTATTTGAGAAATTTAAAAGCAAAATGATTTGCTTTTTTGTCGTAAGGATGGTAACATGGCATCGTGAGGTATTGGTATTGCATAATTTGGAATTGGAGGTAAGTTATTAATGCAATACTTAAAAATTGATTATGATAATCAAAATAATACTCATAACAATATGGAAAAATCTTCTATCATGGAGGTTTTAGTATAATGGAATATATTTGTGGTGCTTATGACAGATTATCAGATGCTGACAGTAAAACTGATGAAAGTTCTTCTATTCAAAGTCAAAAAATTATAATTGATTCATTTGCTAAATTCAATAATTTAAAAATTTATAAACATTATGTAGATGATGGTTATTCTGGTGGTAATTTTGATAGACCAGGATTTCAAGAAATGATTAAAGATATTGAAAGTGGAAAAATTAATTGTGTAATTACTAAAGATTTATCAAGACTTGGTCGTGAAATGTATAAAACTGGTAAGTACATTGAAGAATACTTTTTAGAAAAAGGTGTCAGATATATTGCTATTAATGATTCCTATGATTCCAATATTGGTGATTCCATGCTTGGTATTAGATTAAGTGTAAATGACTTATATTTAAGAGATGTTTCTAAAAAGGTTAAGACATCTTTAAGGGCAAAACAAAATCGTGGTGATTATATTGGATCTTTTCCATTATATGGATATAAAAAAGATCCATCAGATAGACATAAATTAATTGTAGATGAAGATGTAAGATATGTAATAGAATTAATCTATGATTTAGCACTTGAGGGTTATAGCCCAAATAAGATAGCAGAATCATTGACACTAAAGAAAATACCTATTCCAATAGTTCATAAGAAAGAACCTAGAGCAAAAGATGTAACAGAAAATGATGGTTATGGTATTTGGAAAAGACAAACTGTTTTTGGAATACTAACAAATCAAATGTATATAGGAAATATGGTACAGAATACTCATAATAAAATTAGTTATAATTCTAAAAAATTACGAAAAACTACTGCTGATGAATTAATAATAGTAGAAAATACCCATGAGGGAATAATTTCTAAGGAAGTATTTGAAAAAGTACAAGAAATTTTAAAATCAAAAATGACTACTAGAGCAACTGATCATCAACTTGATTATTTATTAGGTGGTATGCTTTATTGTCATGAATGTGGTCGTACTATTAGAATAAGTGAAGATGTGCTAAAATCTGGAGTAAGACATTATACACAATGCAATTTATATACTAGAAAAGGAAAATTTGGTATCTGTTCATCTCATAGAATTAATTATGACTGGTTAGAAGAAGATATTGTAGAATATTTACAAGAGGTATGTGAAAAATTTTGTAAACATTATAATTTTAATGAAATTGAAGATAATTCGGAAGATATTGTTATGAAAAATATAAAAGAAATAAATACAAAAATAGAAAGAATTAAAACTTTATTAAATTCTCACAAAAATACTATTGATAATCTTTATCTTGATAAAGTAAAAGGTTTAGTAGATAATGAAATGTATAAAAGAATATATGATAAAACCCAAGATGAAATATCAAAGTTAAATATTGAATTAGAAAACTTAGAAAAAAAGAAACAAGCAAATGAAAAACAAAACGACACAAATTCAAGTTTTCATAAATGTAAAAAATCTATTCTTGATTATATGTCTTTGAAAAACCCTACTAAAAATATGGTAGAAAGATTAGTTGATAGAATAGAAATAGATAAGGACAAAAAAGTATATGTTCATCTAAAGTTTCCAGAATTAAAAGAAACTGTATAAAAAACAGTTATTTGGAAGTGTTACCCTTAATTTTCAGTTACTTTGTAAGTGTTACCTATCAAAAAACAGTTACGAGTGCAAGACATAGGGTGTTACTCTTCCTTTTATTAGTTATGGTGGTTCTAGTTTGCTTGTTAGTATGAGTATGATTGGTATTATTTTGAGTATTAGTAATAAAAAATAGTTTTATATTAATAAATTATTCTACAATCACATTGAAAAAAAATGATAAAAGTGGCAAAAATTTTCAATGGAGGAAATATATGAAAGAAATAAAAAGAGATGTTTATTTAGAGAAACTAATAAATAGAAAAGAAAACGGACTTATTAAAATAATAACTGGAATTAGAAGATGTGGAAAATCATATTTATTAGATCCTCTTTTTAAGAATTATTTAATTGGAAGCGGTGTGAGGGAAGATCATATTATTAAAATTGAATTAGATAGAGAGGAAAATAAGAGATATTATGTGCAATCAGCAGTAAATTTAGATACTAGAGAAAAGACAATTCAAGAAGAGAGACCTTTAATGAATATAAATGATAATTTTAAAAAAATAATAGTTGTAAAAGATAATATTAAACATTAGTTTACTGAGGAAGGTAGTCTAGATTTATAATAATTGTTAAATTTTAATCTACAAAAATCTTGGTTAAAAAAAGCCAAGTTTTTTATTCTTCTTGGCTTGGGCACTCAAATATTTTACTATCAAATACATAGTTATCTTTAGATTTTTTTGCAGTGTATTCTTTTCCTTTGTATTCAAATACTACTTTATCCATAAATCCATATTTTTTTATTTTTATATCTTTTTTTAGATTTTCTACAAGATTGTCATCTAGATTATAGTCTAGTTTACATCCACCTTTTGATATAAAATATAATTCTGTGTCTGTTTCTTTATATTTTGTATTTAGAGTATTTTTTAGTTCTTTTGCTATTTTACTTTCATATACATCATCTGCTAAAGTTTCTAATGTAGATAATTTATTATATTTGCTAATAGCTACTTGATACCATATTTCTCCATCAATTTCTAGTGTTTTTTCTCCATATACAGCTAATCCTAGTCCTTCTGCTGAGTATACTGTTACAAATGCTTTTTCTAGTGAGTCATATAACATTTTTTCTTTTTCTTCTTCCGACATTCCACATCCAGTTAAAAATAATAATGTAAACATAATTAATATTAGTTTTTTCATTTTACTTCTCCTATCCTTTATTTATATTTTAACACATTTATTTTTTTTTATAAACTATTTTAGTAACTTTTCTGTTTTTTCTAGTAATTTTTCTAAGTTATAGTCAAAATAGTCTAATATTTCACTTTTTGTTCCACTTATTCCAAATGTATTTATGTTTAATATGTAATTTCTGTTATAGACAAATTCATTCCAAATAGGGTCGTTACTCGCTTCTATTACTATAGTTTTGGCACCTACTGGAAGAAGAGATTCTTTGTATTCTTTCGGTTGTTTGTTAAACACTTCTATTGATGGCATAGATATTACTCTAGTCATTATTCCTTTTTTTTCTAATTGATCACTTATTAATATAGATGTTTCTACTTCACTACCTGTTGATATTATTATTCCTCCAAGTCTTCCATTTTCTTTTTTGATTAAGTATCCACCTTTGATTGTTCCTTCTATGTTACTACCTTTTATTATTCCTTTTTCTTCTTTTGGTATTATTAAAGTTGAAGGTACTCTTTTATTTATTATGTAGTCCCAACACCCTACTATTTCGTTAACGTCTGCTGGTCTAAATACTGTCATATTAGGTATGTTTCTAAGGCTTGATAGTTGTTCGATTGGTTGGTGTGTAGGGCCATCACTTCCTATTTTTATTGAGTCATGAGAGAATATGTACGTTACAGGTAAATTCATCATGCTTGTTAGTCTTATTGCTGGTTTTAAGTAATCACTAAAGGCTAACATGCATCCTCCAAATGGTCTTAATCCTGATAATGCTAGACCATTTAATATAGACCCCATCGCATGTTCTCTTATTCCACAGTGTATGTTTCCTCCTGTGTTACTATTTATCTTGAAGTCTTTTCCTCCTTCAATGTGCGCATATGTTGATCTTTTTGTGTCAGCGCATCCACCTATAAATAACGGTAGTAGTTTTCCAATTACATTCATTAGATTTGAATTAGTTATTCTCATGTCTTCTTTCATGTTAATGTCAAAGTTTATTTGTAGATTTTTTAGGTTTAGTTTTATGTTTCCATCTTCTATTGCTGTTAAAATTTTTCTTTTTTCTTCATCAGTTTCAAATACTTTGTTATAGTTTGTAACCCAATTATTGTATATGCTACTAGTTCTTTTATCTATCATTTCTCTATAGTTAGTTATAGCTTCTTTAGAAACATGAAAAGGGACTCTTGATATATTCATTTTTTCTTTTACTTTTATTAAATCATTTTCTGATAATGGTCCACCATGTACTTCACATGAACCTGCTTTACTTGTGCCTATTCCTATAATGGATTTTATTTCAATTAAGCTTGGCTTGTCTTCTATTTCTTTTGCTTTAGTAATAGCATTGTTTATGCTTATAAAGTCTTCAGCGTTATTTACTAATTCTGTATGCCATCCCATTGATTCAAATCTTTTTAGTACATTTTCATTGAATACTCCTTCTGTTTTACCATCTAGCGTTACTCCATTAGAGTCATATAATACTATTAGTTTACCTAATTTTAAAGTGCCTGCTAGAGAAGCAGCTTCATATGATACTCCTTCCATTAAGTCTCCATCTGACGCTAGTACATATGTATAATTATTTATTAAGTCTTTTCCTAAAAGAGCACGCAAGTATTCTTCTGCCATGGCTATTCCTACAGATGAAGCAAATCCTTGTCCTAACGGACCCGTAGTCAATTCAACTCCTAGTTTTTTATTTAGTTCAGGGTGTCCTGTCAATTTGCTTCCGCGTCTTCTGTATTTTTTTAAATCTTCAATGTCTATAGGATAACCACTATAAAATAAAATACTATATAGTAGAGCTGATGCGTGACCTGCACTTAATATAAATCTGTCTCTGTTAATCCACTCTCCATCTTCTTTGTTAAAGTTTAAATGTTCTTTAAATAAACTATATACTATGGGAGCCGCACCCAAACATATTCCTGGGTGCCCACTTCCTGATTCGTTAATCATATCAAGCGCTAAACTTCTTATTCCATTTATTATCTTAGTATCCATAACTCACCTACTTTTTATTATGTTATTATTATATCATGCTAAAGAGATCTTTGCAAAAATTTTTATGCATAGTAGCTCTCTTGTTCAGTAGTTATTCTAGCTTGTGCGTTTATATCTTCTATTTTCTTGGTCAGTAAAAATGCTAATACCCCTATTATTATATAAAAGATTATTATTCCTTTATAGTCTTCAAAAAATCCTCTTATTTTTTCCATATAAACTCACATCCTTTTCTTTTTATGTTCTCATAATACACCATATAATTGTTCGTGTCAATAGGAAAACAAAAAAATGTTTGACAAATGTACGTTTATTTGTTAATATGTATTTAGAAGGAGAGTGATATTATGGAACCATTAACTAAAAAACAGGAAATAGCACTTACTTGTATAAAAAAATTTATAGCTAAAAATGGATATAGTCCAAGTGTTAGAGAAGTTTGTGAAATGATGGGTTTAAATAGTACTGCTACTGGATTTGTTCATATGAGACATTTAATGAATAAAGGTTATATAAAACAAACAGATAATAAATTTCGTACTTTAGAAGTTCTAGTACCTAACGAGTATTTAGAAACAAAAGAAGAAGTTATTAGTGTACCACTTCTTGGAAAGGTAACTTGTGGTAATCCTATTGAAGCTATTGAGTTTCCTGATGAATATATTAGTTTGCCTGCATATATGATTCCTAAAAAAGAAGAGATTTTTACTTTAAAAACTGAAGGAATGAGCATGAAAAATGCTGGTATATATGATGGGGATATAGTTATTGTTAAGAGAACTAGTTCTGCTAAAAATGGAGATTATGTAGTTGCTTTAGATGAGAATGGTTTTACTACATTAAAGACTTTTTATAAGGAAAATGGTTATTATAGATTGCAACCTGAAAATGAAACTATGGATCCTATTATTTTAGATAAAGTTGATATTTTAGGTATTGCTATTGGACTTTATAGGAAGTTTTAGTAAAAAAACTACTGGTTTAAACTGGTAGTTTTATTTTGTTTCTTCCATGTGAGACCTTAAAAAAAAAGTGTTTTTTGTTTAACACTTTTTATTTTATTTCTTCTATTTTTATAAAGTTTGTTATTCTTCCTTCATCTGTTACTGGTATTCCGCCTGTTACTATTATTTTGTCTTCTTTTTGTAAGTTTAAGTACTCTTTAGCAATTTTTATACTTTCCTCTATTATACTGTCTGTACTGTTTAGAACAGGTACTATACTAGTATATATACCATAATTTAATGATAAGCTTCTTGCAACTTCTTTAGTTGTACAAGGTGCTATTATTGGACAATTAGGTCTAAAGTTACTTATAAATCTTGCTGAGAATCCACTTATAGAAGCACATGTTATAGCTTTTGCATCTACATAGTTTGTAAGTTCTACTGCTCCTCTTGCTATACATTCAGTACGACCAATTTTTCCAGTGTACTCAAATTTATTATTGGCATGTTCTTCTGCATCTTTTACAATACTAGCCATGTAAGTTACTGTTTCTATCGGATAATTACCAACAGTTGTTTCTCCACTAAGCATTACTGCATCTGTCCCATCTAATACAGCGTTAGCTACATCTGTTACTTCTGCTCTAGTTGGACGTGAGTTCTTTTTCATGCTTTCTAACATTTCAGTCGCAACTATACATGCTTTTCCATGTTCTCTTGCTTTTCTTATT
Organism: uncultured Clostridia bacterium; assembly: GCA_947569225.1. GTDB lineage: Bacteria > Bacillota_I > Bacilli_A > RF39 > UBA660 > MGBC139354. The sequence goes on along the minus strand of CANORX010000009.1, from coordinate 3,950 downwards.
ATTAGTTTTTGATATACAGGTAATAATGAAATTGGAACTTCTTCTCCTAAGTCTCCGCGTGCTACCATTACTCCTTCACTTACTTCTAAAATCTCGTCTATGTTTTCAACTCCAGTTTTACTTTCAATTTTAGATATTATTCTCATTTTACTGTTATGTTATTTTAGTATTTCTCTTGCTTCTAAAACATCTTCTTTGCATGATACAAATGATAGTGCTAAGAAGTCTCCATCGTGAGTACAAGCATATTCTATGTCTGCTTTATCTATCTCACTTATAAATGGTATATCTAATTTTACTCCAGGCACAAATAAGCTTTTTCTTCTTCCTAGGTTTCCACCATTTATTATTTTACATGTTACTCCATCTTCTTCTTTAGATATGACTTCTATTTTCATTAATCCATTTTCTAATTGTATTACATTTCCAACATTTAAGCTATCTAATGCACTTGGATGATTAACACTAAATCTTTCTTCATTTCCTATTACGTTTTCTTTTACTATACGTATTGTTTTACCTCTTTGTAAGTTTATACCTTCTTCTTGTACATCACCATTTCTAAATTCAGGTCCTTTAGTGTCATAAAGAAGCGCTATGTTCTTATTTTCTTCTTCATTTACTCTCTTTACTAAATTAATTACAGTTTCTTTTTCTTCTTCTGATGCATGTGAAAAGTTCACTCTTGCAACGTTCATTCCAGCATAAACCATTTTCTTGAAAACTTCGTAATCATAACTTGATGGTCCTATGCTACATACTATTTTTGTTTTCTTCATTTCTATTTCTCCCCTCTACTTGTGAACAGGTATAAATTTTACTACAAAATTACAAAAAAATAAATACTTTTTTATTATTTTGTTTGTTTATTTGCATTATTTTTTGTTTTAGCCTTAAGAATATTTAAAAAAACGCAACTTTTTGTAGTTACATTTTTAAGTTAATTTATATTTTTTATTTAATTATTATCATATATGCTAGAGATATTATTAGTATTGTAAGTAAAATTATTCCATTTATTTTTTCACTAATTTTTTCTTTGTTTGCTACACCTACTGTGTAACTAATTAGGAATCCACCTAATAAACCACCAATGTGTGCATATATATCAATGTTTGGTATTATTACTCCTATTAGTAAGTTTGTTATTATTATTGGTATTATACTACTTCTTAAAAAACCATCAAGGGTAGCTCTGTATTTGAATCCAAAGTATAATAAAGAACCAAATAATCCGAATATTGCTCCACTAGCGCCTATGCTTGGAATACTAATTAGTACTGCTGAAAATAAGCTTCCTATTATTCCACTTCCTAAATAAATTAATATATATTTTGGTTTTCCATAGTATTTTTCTATTAATGGGCCTATTGTGTATAACGCCATCATATTAAAGAATATGTGAAAGAAGTCTACGTGTACAAATGTGCATGTTAAGAGTCTCCATATTTGTCCTATTTGGATGTTTTCATAGTAGTTAGCAAATAAATTTATAATATTGTAAGAATCTATTAAAGATAGTAAATATATAATTACATTAATCCCAATTAGAATATAAGTTAAAATTGGATATTTATTTTCTTTGAATACTTTCGCTAATTTTTTATCTTCTTTTTGAGTTTTTTCATTTAATTCTTCTGTCATTGAAAACATGTCTACTATTCCTGTTTTTTTACTTATTATTTTATCTTTTAATTTTGGGAAGAAGTCATTTATGTATTTATTTTTCTTTAAGTCTCCTATTTTGTTTATTTTTATTGTTTCTATGTTTTTGTCACTTACTAGTGTTACTTCATCTCTTACATCTAATAATAAGTTTAAAACATTCATTTTTATTTTATATGTTTTCTTTTTTATTGTTTTTCTTATTGCGTTTGTTTTTCTTAAGTCTATATATAGTTGTTCTTCATTGTGTATGTAATTTATATTTATTCTAATTAATGGTATGTCATTTTCTAAGTTTTCAAGCCATATTTCGTTTTGTACTCCATTAACTATTACTGGTCTATAGTCTTCTTCTGTTACAAAGTAATGAATTATTTTCATCACTATTTCGTCTTTTTTTCCTAATGCTATATTTGACATAGATTCCTCCTTTTTCCATTAATATTATAATACTCTTTTTCATAAGATTAGTAAAGAGGTGATTGTTATAAAAAAGGTTTTACGTTTTTTAGTTTGTTTTTTGCCATGGCTTATTAGTGGAATTGTTTTTAAGTTTGATTCTAGTTATTATGAGATGTTAAATATTCCTAAGTTTGCTTTACCTCCAAATGTTATTAGTGTTATTTGGGTTATACTTTTTATATTAATTGCTATTTCAATTTATGTTACTAGTAATGAGATAAATGTTTTTAAGAATGGAGACTATTTGTATGTTTTAGTTACTAATTATTTGGCTAATCAGTTGTTTATGTATGTTTTCTTTACTTTGAAGAGTCCTTTTTTTGGATTTGTTATTACTACTGTGACTTTAATTAGTAGTTTATTCTTGATTTTAGAGACTAGAAAGATAAGTGATAAGGCTTGGTATTTATTGATTCCTTATTCTGTTTATGCTTTTTATGCTTTTGTTCTTAGTTTGTTTGTTTATATTATGAATTTTTAAATGTTTCTAAGATACGATTAAATTCTTCTTCTGTGGGAGAAGTGAACTCTAGGTATTCTTTTGTTATGGGATGATTAAATCCAAGGTATGCAGCATGTAACATTTGTCCATAGTCGTTTATTATTTTGTTAGAGTATACAGGGTCATTTATTACTGGGTGTTTTATGTATGACATGTGTACTCTTATTTGATGTGTTCTTCCTGTTTCTAGTATGCATTCAATTAGTGTGGCATTTTTGTATCTTTCTAAGACTTCAAAGTTAGTTATTGCGTTTTTACTATTTTTGTCCGTGATACACATTTTTTTTCTGTCGTTTATGTCCCTTCCTATTGGGGCATTTATTTTTCCTTTGTCTGTTGTTATTACTCCACTTACTAAGGCTATGTATTTTCTTTTTATTTTTTTGTTTTTAAAGTCTTCTGCTAGTATTCTGTGCGCTTCGTTTGTTTTTGATACTAATAGTAATCCTGATGTGTCTTTATCTATTCTGTGTACTATTCCAGGACGATCGTTTCCGTTTATGCTACTTAGTTCATTAGTGTGATACATAAGTGCGTTTACAAGGGTTTTACTAGTGTTTCCATTTCCTGGGTGTACAACCATTTTACTAGGTTTGTTTACAACTATTATGTGTTCGTCTTCATAGTAGATGTCTAATGGTATTTTTTCTGGTTTTATTTCTGTGGTTTCATTCCAACTTTCATATTCTATTATGTTTCCTTCTTTTAGGCTATGCCCTGATTTTATAGTTTGATTATTTAGTTTTATTGTTCCATCTTTTATGTGTTTGTTTATGTTACTTCTACTGGTATTTAATATATTTGTTAAGTAATTGTCTAGTCTTTGTCCAGATTCTTCTTTAGTTATTTTTATTTTCATATTTACCCTCCCGTATTATACATATAAAGAATGTAAAAGCGCCTATTACGATTGCTATGTCTCCTATGTTAAATATTGCAAAGTCATAGTTAAATATGGTGAAGTCTAAGAAGTCTCTTACGTATCCAAAGTATATTCTATCTATTAAGTTACCTAATAGGCCGCCTATTATTAGTGAGATTGATGAGTCCATTAAGAAGTTTTGTCTTTTGTTTCTAAATAGTTCATATAGTAAATATATTAATATTAATACTGATATTAGTAAGATAAAAATAGTTCTTCCTCCAAATATTCCAAAGGCTGCTCCATCGTTTTGGGTGTAAGTTAATTTAAAAAAATCACCTATTATTTTTATGCTTTTGTTTAAAGGTATTTTATTCATTATTATTATTTTGCTTATTTGGTCTATTATTAGGATAGTTATCATTACTAAAATGTATTTAGTTTTTTTCATTTGATTTT
>CANORX010000008.1 GCA_947569225.1 uncultured Clostridia bacterium | reverse complement strand
TTCTTTAAGAACATATACAAATAAAGCTAAACCTCTAACATATTGGTCTGGAGATAAACCTTTATCTTTAATATCATTAATGAATTTATTAATAAGAGTACAATCTTCTTTATATTTATAGGTATCACAAATAATACTATCACAAGATTTACCAAAAACTTCATCAAGAATAACTTTAATATTAATATTTTCCATAATTTTATTTATTTAATCATAATAACCAAAAACATCATTTTCAGGGTCAACAATAGGACTATCATCAACTATTGGTTCCCAAGCAATATCGTCAAAATCTTGACTTAGACATTCTGCATGAATTTCAACACCTTCAACATTATTATTGAAATATGTATCATCTTCAACAAAATAAATATCAGTTCTTTCCATATCTTTATATATAAAATAAACTCCGAGTAGAGGATGATTATCATCAACTAGTTAACTATAACAAACCCAATAAACAAAATGGATAAAAATGACAAGCAGATGAGAATTAGCTTTAACAAGCTCAACAGCACTATCCATCCTCTACGGGGAGTCTATACTACAAACTTAACTAGCCTCAGAATCTTTATTCTTTTTATGAAGTTCAGTTTCAGTATCAATCATAATACCAATAACTCGCTGACTATCACTAGCAACATCAGCATGAGCTTTAACTAAAGCATCAATAAATAAATCATCTGTATATCTATATTCTCTACGAAGTCCACCATCAGCGGTAACTCTAAACTTATTCCATAAGAAGTCAACATAAGCACCTTTAGAATTACATATTCTTCCATCATCTTCAAGAGCATGAAGAATATTAAGAGAAGTATGACGTCTAAATGCAGCATTGAATTTAACAATACAAACTACATCAAGAATATGTTGAGGAACATTAATTCCAACAGGAATACCACGTTTATCAGTCTTAGCATCTTTAAAATCATTATCTTCATTAGCTTGACTAATAGCATTAGTTTGTTCTTCCTGTTTACGAACTTTACTTTGTTTCTTCTTTCTAGCTTTATTCTTAGGTTGAATAGTTTCACTACTAACAACAGCATTAACTTGTGTATCTTCTTCAGGAACAACAAGTTTACCTTCTTGTTTAGCTTCTTCTAAACTTTCAGCCATAGTTTTCTTTCTAGGCTTAGATTGAACATTACTAGTAACATTATCAAAATTTACCATAACACTTATAAGTTTAAGATTAATATTATTATCAGTAGCAATATTACTCTACTGAACAACACGACAAATATAACAATTAAATATAATACTCCAAATATATTATAATTTATTTATACTATAATTCTAACTAATAATCAATAGCTATATTAAAATAACTAAAATAGTTATAGCAATAGGAATTAACTTACCACGAGTATAATAAATATCAATAGTATCAAGAGTATCATTAGTATAAAGAGAATCAGTAATATCAAGAATATCAAGAACATCATTAGTAATACCACCAGCAATATTAGCATGACTAGTATTAATAGTCATTATAATACTGATAGTATTAATAGTGCTATTATTAACTAGAACTAATGCTATTAGTCATTATGACTAGAAGTCTTATTAGACTTGATAATACTGTTAGAGCTAGTATTAATAACGATTGTATGACTAATCTTCATGACGAATGTCAATGAGATGATAATGATGATGCTATGACTGAAACTGATAGTGGTATAACTAGAGGTTATAATGAGATGGGAAAGGGAGTTGGAACTAATACTAACAACGATGATATAACTAGAGGTTATAACTAATGGTTATGAAGATATAACTAAAGGTTATAATGCTGGAACTAGAGATTATGATAGTATAACGAGAAGTTATAGGAGAGAAAGAGAGGGAGTTGGAACAATAGGTTTAGATTGATTAGGAATAGGATGTGGAGAAGGATGTGGAAGAGGAAGAGGAATGCCAGCAGGATTAGTCCATTTAGCATGACCATCTCCACCCTCAATTCCACATTCACCACTGCCAAACTCATTCTCATCTCCACATTCAACCTCAATTTGACCCTATTTGAACCACATTCAACTCCACCATCTCATTCTCCACGAACTCTACAATGTCCACTTTCATTTCCATCTCCTCTTTCTCCACATTCAATACCTCTCATCACCTCTAACTTCATCTCTATAACTTTTTGTTATAAGAGTAAATCTCCATGAGCAATATCAGTATAACAAAATGTTATAGGAGTAAATCTCCATGACCAATATCAGTATCAATACCAGTTACGACAGTCATACCAACATCATCTTGTTTCACAAGATGAGTTGTTGTAAGTTCACTAATATAACTAGTCTTATCATCATTAATAGCAATATTGCCAGCAATATCTTTCACTGATTCTAGGGTATAATATATATATATAATATACTTCGTATATAATATATATTATAAGAAAAAAATTTACATGGCATTTATCTAGTTAATCAGCTTTAGTTTCATCATTACATTCACTATCGTTATAATCTCGACCAAATATACCACATTCGTAATCATCAAGACCATCATTAATAGAACGAGCGATACTTTTTAGTTTATCACGAATAACAAGTCTATAATCATCAATAACCTTATATACCTGTTCTATATTATTCGCACTACCATTAGTAGTTATATTGGTAACAGCAAGAGGAATATCGTTATTAGTAGGATGAAGATTAGTAACTTCAACAGAAGTAATAGAATTATCATTCTCAACTTCAATAGTAGTAATAATACGATGTACTTTCATAATGTTTAATATTAGGACAAGACTTATCAGACCTTGCAGCTAGGTCTTGATTGATAAGTCTTATCAGACTGTTAAGTTCGTTTGCTGCAATCTATTTAATGTCGATAATGAGCATTTCCATGTCGAACACTAGCGATAGCATCAACAAAACTATTGTTGATAACATCAGTGCTACCAACCCGAAGGTCAGTAGCACTATGTTCATTAGAATGGCATATCGTCATCACTCATTGCAGTAGCAACAAAACTAGCCGCTTTAGCTTTAGCCTCACGTTTGGCAGCAATGGCAGCACGAGCGTCCTCCATAATCTGCTTGATAAGTACATTATATGCACCAACAAGAACAGGATCAGTAGGTTGTTCGATACCTACAATATGATATACATATCTATCATAATCCACAACATTGTAAAGATTGTCTTTACGAGTAAATGGATTACGGTCTTGTACACCAGCAGGTACAAACTGGCAAAGAACTTTGGCAGCAACACCAGTCAGATACATACTAGCAAAGCCAGCTTCAGCAGCCTCGCCAATATAGTTGACAAATCTACCGTAAAACTTGTCTTTGCGCATTACAAGCAGTATCTGATTGAATGGCATCTGAATAGCACCAAGCATACCCATTCGATGTGTGCCATCAGGCATACTTTGAGCACCTTTGACAGGACTAGCAATAGTAACAAACGCATTGAGATAAGATTTGCCATTACGACCTGTACGTTCTTGACAATCAATATTAGTAATGACAGTAGTCATTACATAACTATGACCATCAGTACAGATGCGTCTAACAACATCATCAATGGTTTCCACTTGCGCAGAACTTTGGTTATCTGTATAAACAGTAGGTTGAACAGGTTGGTTAACACTAGTAGTTGGTTCAACTACATTAACATTCTCGGAAGCAGCAGCACCTTGTGCAGCTTGCGCTAAATCTTTAACGTCTGGCATGACTATTAAGTATTTAATTACGCTAATCAGTAGCATTACTGACAGTTGTTTCGTTTCAACTGCAAAGTATTTAATGTTGATAATGAGCAGCATCATCTAGTAGAGATTAATCTCTACTAAGATAACTAACAATAGCCGATAGTATTCCAAATACAACAGCAGTAATTTGTTCATCACTAGTTGGCTCTACTTTCAATGCTAGTATAATAGCTGGTATCATCAGTATGATAGCAACTAACAACAATGGTTTGTTTGTTTTCATAATGATTAGTGTTAATAGTTAGTAATGTAATGAGATGAATAATCTCAAAATATTTAATGTTGATAATGAGAGTGAGAACTTTACTTTCTCCTAGAACTTGACGGGGGTAGTCAAGACGAGTTTAATGACCCACCCCTTATACTCACTAGCCTCATCAAAACACCAACATACACTATTTTCAATACTATCACTTTTACTATCATCTTCAACATTCTTACTATCATTATCAAAACATTAATATACATTATTTTCACTCTTACTATTACCATCATTATTATCATCATTATCATTTTCCTCTTCATTATCATTATCATTATAATTATTATTACTTTTCATTTTATTTCCATTATCTTCACTCTTATCTTTGTTATAATCTTTATAATTCTCATCATTTTTATCATAATATTTAATTCAGTCCTCACCAATATCTATAACTTCAGTTGCATACAAATCTTTATTCGCAATTACAATACCTTTATCAGTATCATTTTTAAATAAAACAAATTTATCAACTATAAGTCTATCTTTATCATCAAAAGTTTTTATTAATTTAGCTTCACTAATAATATTAATAAGTTTGTTAACATCACCTCTAAATATGTAAATAGGATTAACAACATAAATATTTTGTAAATTAGTTCTTTTAATAATATTTTCATCTTCAAGATAAGCAATGGCATTATAATAATCTCTACGATTAGGTTTAACTAAACCATAACCTTTAATTAAATCATGAGAAATATAAATAACATTACTATTAAATTTAATATTTTCAGCAATATAACCAATAAAAGAAATAATAACAGCATATCTATTTTTTCTTATTATATCCCAAACTCTCATACCAATAGTAACAAAATTACGTTTAATACCAACTTCTTTACTAAGATGATAACCATTATCAAATTCAGCAACTATACCAGTTCTGGTACTTTTATTATAACTAAAAGGATTAGCAACAACAAGTCTTTGTTTTTCAAATTCTTCTAAACAATCAGCATTATAACAAACATCATTAACAAGTTTATTATAAACTTTACTAGGTTTAAAATCTTCTTTAAAAGTCATAACAATAATATTATTAAATTCAACATAAAAATATATTACTCTAGGAAATTAGCGAAATGTGTTCCACCCATGGAACAAATATAGCAAATAAATAGCGAAATGTGTTCCATGGATGGAACAAGTTATATATTGTAACTTATTGATAATCAAATAATTATAAGTTAGCAATAGTATCTATATAGATATATATTATATATAATATTAATATAATCAGCATTAATAGATTCGCTGTGACCCGCTCCGAGCTTCGCTCTCCGCTAAACTCCCCGTGGAGGATGGATATAATCAGTATCAATCATATCAAGTTAATCAATACTATAATCATTATTAATATCTCTATTAATATTATTAATACTAATATGATTAAGTCTAGCTTATCTTCCATCCTCCACGGGGAGTATGACTTGCATATTCATAATCATATAATCCTCTACGATTGAAATGTTAAAAATAGTTTTTCTCTTGTTAGATTCATTCAAACTCTTACATTTGCTAAAAACAATTAAGTTATGGGTAAAGATAAAAGTGAAACTAAACCTAAATACACTAGAGAATTTCATAGTGGAGAAAGGAATAAAAAAGAAGTTAAAATTCCTAGTAAACTTAAACTTGGAAATATTGGTATTGATAGTATTATTAAAACTAAATAATTTAGTATTATGATTAAAGTTGAAAGTAAATTTAAAGATTTTGGTATTCAAATACCTACTGACATCAGCGAAATAACAAGTGAAGCACTTGACGCTGTTCTTACTAATGTAGTTATTGCTAAACATTATTGTGTTGTTGCTCTTTGCCAAAATGAAAGTTTGTTTGGTGTTATTAATAATAAAGTAAGTACAGTTGAAGTTATGCCAATTATTGCTAAGATTAGTAAAGAAGATGCTAAACTTATTGGTATGAATCAAATGGATAAGATTATTATTGACCGTTCTACTCTTGAACGTGGTTATCATCTTTATCTTAAACATAATGTTCTTAGTCCTCAATTTGTTAATAAGTATATTACTAATGATACTGAACTAACTCGTTCTATTACTGTTGGTACTTTTGGACAAAATCAAGGATATAAAAAAGGACAGAAAGTTTGGTTTGTTGAATTTAAAGTTATAGCTATTAATGATTTAAGAGCTGCTATTACTGATAAACATAAAGCTATTAATCCTTTTGTTTATCATTCTGCTGAAAAAGCTAATTAGCCATTTCGTCTAAATAATCGAACTCTTCTTAGAACTACTTATGTATAATTTAAAATTATAGGTACTTGTGTTCTTGTTTATAGTAGTAATCTAAGAAGAGTTCTTAAACTTTCAATTATGGATTTTAAGACTAATACTAGTTTTAATATTGCTAATACTAGTTCTCAAGAAGATTTTGATGATGATTATATTCTTATTTATAAAGATATAAATAATATATTAGATGATATTGGATTTCAAGGTGATGATAGAATACTTTGTAAATCTATTATTGAAAGTCTTGAAAAAGAAGCTAGTATTAATATACGAAAAGATAAATGTGTTGCTATTCCTCATATTGGCACTATTCAAAAGAATTGGTATCGTTCCAAACTTATTAGTCATTATAAAGACTTTAAAGAAGCTAGAAAAACTATGACTAGAGAAGAGTATAAAGAATATATTGCTAAAGTTATGGAAGAAGAAAAGCAAAAACATTATGAAGAAGAAGAAAAGATTAAGACTGAACTTAAGTTTAAAAAGAAACTTCTTCCTATTTGGATTAAACTAAGTAAAAAACATAGTGCTGTTTATGCTAATCTTTGGCTATATGCTATGGGTAAACTTGAAATTATTGAATTTGATGAAGAAGTAGAAGAAATATATGAACGGTTTGGAATTGGATTGGATGCTGACTATAGATGAAACTGGTATGCCAAAAGCTCCTACACTTAAACAACTTCTTGATAGAGATGTTAGTCTTCTTTATACTAGAGATAAATCTCCTAATAAAGAGATGTATGTTAAAGAAGTTGGAGTTATTTATTATCTTGGTGACCCTAAAGGCCCGTGTCTACAAGAAGGTCTTAGTGAAAAAGAAGCTCTTAAAAAAGCTATTGAAAACTTTGATTTACCTAAAAATTATCAACCTGATATTCTTGTTTGGAAACTTATTAAACGATATTATAACCAAAAAGCTGGAGCTGGTATGGAAGCTGTTCTTAACATTAAACGCGGTATTCATAATGTTGCTCTAGCTGCTAGCAAACTAAATGAGTTGTTGAATGACAAATTATCTGATGGTGCTAGTCTTGAAGATGTTCCAGTTGTTATTGGTTATATGAAACAAATTAATGATTTAGCTAATCAGTTTCCAAATACGATTAAAGCTCTTAATGTAGCTGAAGAAAATCTTCTGTATGAACAAGAGAATGTTGCTGGTAGAGGTGGAGTTGAAATTACTAGTAGTATGATTGAAGAATAAACTGATGCTAATCTACTCCATCCTCCACGGGGAGTCTAGCGTAGGCACGTAGTGCCGAAGCGGGTCCAAACTAGTGTTGAACTTAATGGTATTAATAATATGGAACTTAGAGATAAAAGATATAATGATATTAGACTTATTTTTCATGAAGAAGAACATAAATATAATGATAGTCTAGGTAATGATTATATTTCTACTACTACTATTCTTCATGGATATCAGCCGAAGTTCGATAAGAACTATTGGTTGAGAAAGAAGTCTAAAGAACTAGGAATAAGTGAGAAGAAACTAGAAGAACAATGGTCAACTATTACTAAAGAAGCTTGTGAACGTGGAACTAATACTCATAATGGTCTTGAAGATGGTGTTAAAGGAGCTTCTATGTTTCAACAAGCCATTAATTATCTTGATAAACGTGAAGATGGTGTAATGGTTACTATTGCTGATATACCAAATTTTGGTGCTAGTTATAAGTTACTTAATCTTAAAGATTTTATTGAACTTACTAATAATCGTTATCCTCTTATTTATGATGCGTTTAAAATGTACACTGAAAGAGGATATAAGATTTATAGTGAGATTGGTATGTTTCTTATAGATTGGTTAATTAGTGGAACTATTGATATTCTTCTAGTTAATGAAGATACTAATTGTGCTGTTGTAGGTGATTGGAAAACTAATCGTGGTGGATTAAAATTTAGTAGTGGTTATTATAAGAAAGATAAAACAGTTAGACCTGCACAACAAACTAATGTTTGGGTTAATAAAGATGAACGACTTTTAGCTCCTCTTAATCATCTTCCTAATTGTAATGGTGCTATATATAATCTTCAACTTAGTATGTATGCTTTTGCTGTTGAATATATACTTGGTTTAACTATTAAAGGTATTTGGTTATGTCATATTGATAGTGATTTTGAACTTAATGAATATGGTATGCCAAAAAGATTTTCTGATGGTCTTTATCATATTAAAGAAAATCCTATTGAAACTACTAAGTTCTTTACTATGAATTACCTACGTGATGATATTAGTAAAGTTCTTAAAGACAGAGAATTACAAATTAAAGCTAGTGGTGTTCAAACTCAATTTAAACTTGCTATATGAAATTAAATAAAGATAATTTAATTGGAGTAATTATTGGTTTTATTGTTTTAGTTATATTTGCTATTTGTTTATTTAGTGGATGCACTAAACGTATTACTCCAGTTCCTGAAATTCGTTATGTTCCTGTTACTGATTCTACTGCGGTTAATGAATTAGTTCTAACTAAAGAATTACTTCGTAGAACTCAAGATTCTCTTAACGTTTATAAATCTGATACTACTATTAGTGCTGATTATTTTGTAGCTAAATATAAACTTGAGCGTATTAAATATTATAATGATATTGCAGGTAAAGGAAATAATATCAAATTTTTACGTTCATGGATTCGTAGAACTCTTGAAGAATAAGTTATGTATATTATTAATCGTAGAAAAAATATTAGACTAATTGGTTGTGAGCATTTTATTGATGATGATTTTACATTTGTAATTTATAAAGTTCAAATTAAAGTTCTTTGGTTTTGGATTACAATTAAAGAATTTGATGGAGATGATTATTATGATGCTGTTGATTGTTTTAGATATTGTACTAATCCTTATATAAATTAAATTATGGCTTACTTTGGAGATGCTTTTAAAAAACTATCTATTAAAGAAGGTGGTTATGTAAACGATAAAGATGATGCTGGTGGAGAAACTTATAGAGGTATCAGTCGTAAATATAATCCTACTTGGCAAGGTTGGACTATGATTGATTCTTATAAGAAACATTATACTGTTGGTAGTAAAGAGTTTAAGTCTAAACTTGATAATGATGTTCAGCTTCAGAAACTTGTTTGGGAAAAGTATAAAATAGGTTATTGGGATGTATTTGAACTTGATGATTTTAATAGTCAGAGAGTTGCTGAACAACTATTTGATACTAACGTGAATTGTGGTCAAGTTGCAGCCATCAAGATGGCTCAAAGAGTTCTTGGTCTTAAAGAAACTGGTAGATGGAATCTTGATTTACTTAATAAACTTATAGAAATAAAAGATTAACTTAATACTGTATAGAATTATGAAGAAGATGTTAATAGCAATATTTATAATAGCGATTATTAATTTATGTGTTACTCTGTATTTATCAATAAGTCGTTTTAGTGTAGAAGTCAATTCATATAATAAAAGTGACACTGCTATTAATCATGTTTGGATTGATTCTATACAGTTAGTTATAACTGAAAGAGAAAGTATAGTTTATAAACTTAAAGAACATGAGAAAGATATTGAAGATAAAGTTATTAGTCTTAATGACAGTGCTACTTGGGAGTTATTCAAGAAGTTGGTGTCAGAGTGAGATTGATAATATAGTGCATCCTCCACGGGGAGTCAACACTACTGATACAACTGTTCTTGTTCCTATTAATATGATTAAGGTTGCTAATACTAAAATTATTAAAGCTAAACTTTATAAAGATATTATTAATGAACAAGACAGTATAATTAATCTTCATAAGATTAAATATAATGCTCTTCATAAAGAAGTTGAAACTTTACAATATAATCTTAATAATAGTAATAAAACAAATGATAATTTAAATAAATCTATTGAACGTATTAAACGTAAGAATAGATATTTGGTAAGCGGTGGTGCTGTTTGCGCTATCGCTTTTGTTGTTTGTTTACTAGTTAAATAAAATATTATGGCTGATGGTAAATATCCTTTTCTAGAGTACATTGAAGAACCTGATAAAGAGAAAAAGTATAAGAAAGCTAGTGATTGTGGATGGTATGACCCTCATAATAACTTTTTAATTGGAGATAGTGGTGGTTTTCTTTTAAATATTAGACCTGGTAAATTTGTTAATACTGAACTTTTTAATGAAGCTGCTAGAACATATCAAGCCACGGGTAAATATACTCAATTTAAAGTTGATAGTATTCCTCATAGACAATTTAGACGTAGAGAATGTGATAGACGACGTAATGGTTTTTCTGCTCCTTGTTGGCAAAATCCAGATGGAAGTATAGAAGATGTTTGGATAACAGGTGGTCATTATAATTTTCTTAATTATACTCGTATGGAACGTACAGATGAATCATCTGTTATTGTTACTGAACATGGAGCTACTGCTAAAAAGATTTATAGTTTTCCTAGTTTTATTGATGCTCAATTTTGGACTTGGCAAATTATAGAATTTTGTAGACGTAATGGTTTACATCTTATTATTGATAAAACTCGACGTGGAGGTTTTTCTTATATTATGGCTGCTGATAGTTCTAATGAAGTTAACTTATCTAAACATAAAGTTGTTATTCATGTTGCAGCTGATAATAAATATTTAATTAAACAAGGAGGTTTAAGTGATTTTACTGTTAATAACTTAAAGTTCTTTGAAGAAAAGACTCCATTTAAAAGAGGTATATATAGTCCTACTACTGATAGTTTTAAACTTGGTTATCGTATGAAAAATGGAGTTGAAGCTGATGATAGTTGGTCTAGTTCTCTTTTAAGTGTTAGTGCTAATAATAATCCTGACTGTGCTATTGGTAAAGATGCTGTTACAATTAAAGTTGAAGAGCTATCTACAATGCAGAACTTTGATGAGTTTATGAATGTAACTGAACCTACAATGACTGTTGGTACTCGTACTACTGGTACTCTTATGGCTTGGGGAACTGCTACTGCTGCTAATATGCAAATATTTGAACAAAACTTTTATAATCCTAGAGCATTTGGATTTATGGCTTTTGAAAATGTTTTTGATAATGATGCTCGTAATGAAGTTTGTGGATTTTTTAAATCTTATGCTTGGGGTCTTGAAGGAGAGATAGATGGAGTTAAAGGATTTGATGAAGATGGAAATAGTAATCTACGAATAGGACTTAAGCTTGCTGCACGAGAAAGAATTGAAAAGAAAAAGACTGCTAAGACTTTTGCAGAATATCTTAATTATCTTGGTCAGCGTGCTTTATTTCCTGCTGAATCTTTTAGTAGTGCTAGTGAAAATATATTTAGTAGTGAGGCTCTTAATAAGTTTGAAGATAAACTTAGAGTTGATAATAGTTATAAGTTTTATACTGATGGCGAACTATTTGAAGATGGAACTAAAAAGATTTATTTTAAATCTAATGCTCGTATAAGAATTGAAAATCCTGATATGAAAACTTATGATTATATTCAAGGAGTTCCTAGACGTGGCAATGAAGACCCTCATGGTTGTATAAGAGTTTGGTTTGCCCCAGAATATGAAGAAATATATATTGGCGATAGACTTATAAGAAGTATTCTTCCCGGTACTTATGTTGCAGTTTATGACCCTGTTGGTATTGATAAAGATAAAAAAGAAATTACTGATAGACATTCTCATAATAGTATATTTGTTATTGAAATGCCTAGAGAACGTAATGGATTTAAACCTAAGTTGTGTGCTGCATATTATGGACGTACTGAAAGACTAGAAGAAGCCGATGAAAAGTTTTATCGACTATGTAAATGGTATAATTGTATTGGTACTGGACTTGTAGAAATAAATCGTGGTGAAACTGTTTCTAACTTTCGTAAATGGAAAGCTACTAAATATCTAGGTTATGAACCTTTATATGTTTGGGATTCTGCTGTTAAAGAAAAAGTTAGTACTAGTTATGGTTATAATATTGGTAGTGGTCCTAAGAAACTAGATGGTCTTCGACTTCTTAAAGAGTTCTTATATGAAGTTATTGGTAAGAATGAATTTGGAGAAGATATTTATGTTTTTGAAAGATTTCTTGATTATCAAACAATTCTTGAACTTAAAAAGTTTAATGCTGAAGGTAACTTTGACCGTATATCTAGTCTTATACTTTTGGGTATATATTGGAAATCTATTGATATTAAAGGTAAACGAGAACTTGCTAGTCGTAAGAAAGTTACAGAAGATAATGATAAAACAGATATTTTTAATAGACAATGGTTTTAAGATTAAACAAATAAAGATATGTATAATTTTGGTAGACTTGATTTTCCTAATCAGCACGTTAGTTATGCTGAAAAACAAGAAGTTGATTGGTATGCTAAATGTTGTGATTATGTTATAGAAGCTGGTATTGCTTGTAAAGCTGATTTTAATGTAGAAGAAAAGTTTAATATTCTTCTTGGTAATATTCCTAGAGAATATTATAGAAAAACTCTTAATCCTTATAATGAAAAAGATGAAAATCTTACTCGTTTTCCAGCTACTATGCGTAACTATGATATGATGAAAGGTATTATTAGAAGATATATTGGCGAATATATTAAAAATCCACATGATTTTATTGTTGGAGCTAATAATCCAGAAGTTGTATTTGCTAGAGATGCTGAACTTGGTAAACAAATTATGATGCTTGCAGAACAAGCTGTTGCTAAGAAGATACAAGAAAGTTATATGCAGTTTGTTAATGAAGGTAATAATCCAGAACAATTTAATCCTGAACAAGCTGTTGATATTGAAGCTTTTATTAAAGAATTTAATGAAAATTTTATTGATGATATTAGTGCTCAAGGTCAAGACTTAATTAATGTTATTGATGATTTAACTGATGCTTTTACTATATATGCTAGAGCTTATTTTGAATTTGTTGCTTTTGGAGCTTGTTATACATATAGAGATGTTGTAGGTAGTCAATTAATTAAACGTGTTGTTAGTGTTAGAGATGCTTTTCCTGTTCCTAACGATAGTATGTTTGCAGAAGATTATGATATGTTTGCTGAACGTCGTATGCTAACTAAACAGCAAATTATAGATGAATTTTATGAATATCTTTCTGAGAAAGAACGTGAAGCACTTGATACTTATTATCAATATGGCGCTACTACTTCTAGTGATAGAGCACTTTTAAATTGGGATAAGTATATGTATTATTTTGGTGATATATGTGCTAAATTTAATAAAGATGATTTACAACATATTAAGAACACTAATATAATGGCTCGTGATGCTAATAATGGTTTATTTGAAGTTTGGCATACTGTTTGGAGAGGTGAAATAAAAGAAGGTATTCTTACATATAGTAATGGAGCATTTGTTACAACAAGAATTGTTGATGAAACTTATCAGCTTAACCCTGCTAATGGTGATATTAGTATTGAATGGGTGTGGCGTCCACAAGTTTATGAGAGCGTTAGAATTGGTTCTCGTGCTACAAGCATATATCCTTATAAGGCTCGTCCTATTGCTTACAATAGGAATGGTAAACTTCCTTATAATGGTATTGCAGAACTTCTTCCAGGTTTTGGAAGATTTAGTATTATAGATACAGTTATTCCTTATCAAGTATTTCGTAATATAGTTTCTTATCATAGAGAAATGGCTATTGCTAAGAATAAGATGAATGTTCTTATGATTGCTAAATCTCTTCTAGGTAAAAAGCCTGCTGATACTATATATCGTATGGCTGCTGATGGTGTGCTTTATATTGATGATGAAGATGATGCTAATCTTGTTAAAGCACAAAATGTTCGTTATCTTGAAAGTCGTATGAATAATTATATTACTGAACTTGGACAACTTATTCAAGAGATTGAGCAGACTGCTAAAATGGAATGTGATATGACTCCACAACGTTATGGTGAGATTGCTAATAGTGCTGGTAAAGGAGTTACTGATGAAGCTGTTATTCGTGGAAGTATGGGTTCTGTTATTATTGAATTTATATTTGATAAAATGAGAGAACGAGATTATCAAGCTGAAATGGATTATACTAAACTTGCTTGGATTGATGGTCTTAATACTTCTTATAAAACTAAAGATGGCGATATTAGATATTTAAGTCTTGATGTTAATAATCATATATTTGCTAACTATAT
>CANORX010000007.1 GCA_947569225.1 uncultured Clostridia bacterium | reverse complement strand
AACATGCTTAAAACATTAGAATCTGAACCTAACCTAACTATAAAAGAAGACTTAGTAAGTGAAATAATAGTAGAAAATAATACTATTAAAGGAATAATAACAGAATCAAGTGAGATAATAGAATCAAAAAAAGTAATAATAACAACAGGAACATACCTTAATTCAGACATACTAAGAGGACACAACAAAGAAAAAGGTGGACCACATGGAGAAAAACCATCACTATACCTAAGTGAATCTTTGAAAAAAAATGGTTTAAAAATAATAAGACTAAAAACAGGAACACCACCAAGAATATTAAAAAGTACAATTAACTACGAAGAATGTACTGAAGAAAAAGGAGATAACGAACTATTAAGCTTTAGTAACTTCTATGAACCAAACTATAAAATAGATAAACAAGAATCTTGTTACCTAACATACACAAACGAAACAACACACAAAATAATATTAGACAACTTAGATAAATGTGCCTTATACAGTGGACTTATCGTAGGAATAGGCCCTAGATATTGCCCATCAATAGAAGACAAAATAGTTAAATTTAGAGATAAAGACAGACATCAAATATTCTTAGAACCTGAAAGAAAAAATGGTGAAGAAATATATGTAGGTGGATTCTCGACAACCATGCCAGAACAATTACAAGAAGAACTAATACACTCTATGAAAGGCTTACAAAATGCAAAAATAGTAAAATATGGATATGCAATAGAATATGATGTTATAGATTCAACAGAATTAAAAACATCACTTGAAACAAAAAAAATAAATGGATTATACACTGCAGGACAAATAAATGGAACAAGTGGATATGAAGAAGCGGCTGCACAAGGTTTGATTGCAGGAATAAATGCTTCCCTATCATTACAAAACAAAGAACCACTAATCTTAAAAAGAAACGAAGCATACATAGGAGTATTAATAGATGACCTAATAAACAAAGGAATAACCGAGCCTTATAGATTACTAACATCACGAGCCGAATTTCGTTTACTACTTCGTCACGACAACTCAGACATAAGACTAACAGAAATAGGAAGACAAATTGGTTTAATAAATGATGAAAAATATGAAATATATTTAGAAAAACTAAAAAAAATAAAAGAATTAGAAGAACTACTTAAAACAGAAAAAATAGAGCCTACAGAATCAAACAACGAATACCTAAAAAAAATAGGTTCTTCCCCTATCGAAGGAAAAATAAAAGCGATAGAACTTCTAAAAAGACCAGAAATAAAAATAACAGACATAGAATATCTACTAAATAAAAGCTTTAATCCAAAAGCTAAAGAACAAATAGAAATACAAGTCAAATATAAAGGCTATATAGAAAAAACAGAAAAAGAAGTAGAAAAAATGCTTAACTTAGAAAAGAAAAAAATACCTGAAACAATCAATTATGAAAACGTTAAAAACATAGCAACAGAAGCAAAACAAAAATTAGAACAAGTAAGACCACTAACAATAGGCCAAGCCTCACGTATAAGCGGAGTCAATCCTTCAGATATTACAATGTTACTAGTATATCTTAAAAAGGAGTTTCCTTATGAATAAAGAAGAATTTCAAAATCATTTAAAAGAACTTAACATAACATTAAGTGACAAAGAAATAAACATGTTTGAAAATTATAAAGAACTCTTAAAAGACTACAACAAAAAATTTAACCTAACTAGCATAACAGAAGATAAAGAAATATATCTAAAACATTTCTATGACTCTTTATGTTTAATGAGAATAGAACAACTAAAAGAAGACACTAACCTATTAGACATAGGAACAGGCGCAGGATTTCCAGGAATACCATTAGCAATTGTTAATCCCAAACTTAAAATAACATTAGTAGAATCAAATGGCAAAAAAAGTAATTTTTTAGAAATAGTAAAAGAAAAACTTAACTTAAACAATATAGAAATAATAAACTCACGTGCTGAAGAATACACAAAAAACAACAGAAACAAATTTTTCTTTGCAACATCACGAGCAGTCTCACATTTAAGTATAATATCTGAATTAGAATTTCCAGCCTTAAAAATAAATGGATACTTCATTCCATTAAAATCAAGTTACAAAGAAGAACTAGAAGAAAGTAAAAATAAATTAAACCTACTAGGAGGATTAGTAGAAGATATAATAGAATATAATCTACCAATAGAAAACTCTAAAAGAACTATATTAAAAATTAAGAAAATAAAAGAAACACCTAAAGATTATCCAAGGGAATATAACAAAATTAAAAAAGAGATAAAAAAATAAGTTGAAATAATTACAAAATATTAAAGAAAATATAAAACAAAGGAACTTAAATTTAAAAATAAAATTTAAGTTTTTTCTTACATTGATTTAACATATACAACTTAAAATAACTTTAAGAACACCCATAAGAGTGATATAATCTTTAAAAGGAGATAAGAAATGAAAAAGAAAATAATAATAACTACAAGCATAATAATAACCTTAATAAGTTCAATACTAATCTTTAATTACAGTAAAGAATATATTAAAAAGAATAAAGAACCCAAAGAAGAATTAGAGTACATGCCAATAACCTATGAAATATGCGATAAAAATAGTTGCATTAACTTACTAGGATCAATACATATAGGTGACGAAAGAATAACAAAATTTAATAAAAAACTAATTGAATTATATAACAAAAGCGAATATTTAGCAGTAGAGTTAGACATACAAAATACTAACATGGATTTAGAAACATTTATAGCAAAACCAAATGAAACAATAGAAGAAATAATACCTGAAGATTTAAAAATAAAACTATCAACATTTTTAGAAAATAAAGGCTTATTAAAATATGAGCAATTAAAATACTTTAAAATAGGATATATATCTAACTACTTATCATTATTACCTAGTATGGAATTAAATCTAATAAACAGTGGAGTCGATGAATACTTTCTAACACTCGCACACAACGAAGAAAAACCAATAATAGAATTAGAAACATATGAAGAACAAATGTCATTATTACTTGATTACAGTAATGAATTCTTCATAAATCAAATAAATGAAACAATAGATAACTATGAAGAAGGAAAAAAAGAATTAAAACTTTTATATGAAGAATATTTAAAAGCAAATAAAACAAAATTAGAAGAATTACTAAAAGAAGAAGAAAACTTTAATACAGAAGAAGAAAGAGATTACCAAAACAAATTGCTTTATGATAGAAACCAAAAAATGGCAATCAAAATAGAAGAATTCTTAGAAAAAGATGAAGACGTCTTCATGATAGTAGGCCTAGCGCATGTAATTGGAGAAAAAGGAATAATAGATTTACTAGAAGAAAAAGATTACAAAATAAGAATAATAGAACAATAACAACATACTTAGAACCATTAGACACAATTAAAATGAATTTAAACATAATGACTTGAAAAAAACACAAAAATACTATAAAATATAAAACATAAGATAAAAAAGATAAGGGGCGTGTGATATGAACCGCGAAAACAATATAATGGAAATAAGAGTAGATGAAATAATACCTAACAGATTTCAACCTAGACTTTCTTTTAACGAAAATGAATTAAAAGAATTAGCAGATTCTATAAAAGTTCATGGAATAATACAACCATTAGTTTTAAGGCGAATTGGAGATAAATACGAAATAATCGCAGGAGAAAGAAGGCACAAAGCTGCAATGATGGCAGGCTTAAGAACAGTACCTGCAATTATAATGAATATAAATGACCAACAAAGTGCAGAAGTCGCAGTTGTAGAAAACTTACAAAGAAAAGACCTATCCGCAATGGAAGAAGCACAATCATATAAAAAACTAACTGATATGGGTCTAACACAAGAAGAATTAGCTGCAAAAATGGGAATCGCGCAGTCTACTATAGCAAACAAACTAAGATTATTAAGCCTAACAAAAGCAGTCCAAGAAGCATTACTAAAAAATCAAATATCTGAAAGACATGCAAGAAGTCTTTTACAAATACCAGATGAAAGCTTACAAGTAATCATGCTTAATAGAATAATAACAGAAAGACTTACAGTTAGACAAACAGATGATGAAATAAATAAAATATTAGGTAGACCAGTAGCACCACAACAACCAGTCCAAGCACCACCATTAACTAATATCCCACCAGTAACACCTATACCAGGATCAGCAGACAATCTAGCAAACATGTTTAATCAAAATACTAATATAGTAAATCCAGCACCTTCTGCTTTTGATGTTGATATAAACAAAATAAAAAATGAATCAGAAGACATAATAAAAGAACACAAACCAAGTGACATAGACATGCTACTTAGAAAAGAAAGTGATGAAGATACATCTACAGGTAAACCTACTAAAATATCTCTAGAAGATACAGCAGCAAATGTAGACATGGGAGAATTAATAAAACCTGGAATGGCAATAAATCCATTCCAAGAAGTAGCACCTGAAGTAATGAATTTTGAAGTTCCTTCACAAACAACAAACACACAATCACAACAAAATATTCCACAAAGTAGTAACAGTCTAATAGAAGAATTTAAAGAACAAAATCAAAATTCATATCAAAGTGTACCACCTACTCCTGAAGTATCTAGCACAAAAAGCATAAGTCGCGCAATAAATGTAGCAAGAACTGAAGCTAAAAAAATAGAAGAACTAGGATTTGAAGTAGACACAGAAGAATTTGACTTTGAAGATATGTATCAAATAATAATAAAAATAAAAAAAGACTAACTCCTAAATTCTAGGAGTTTTAATATTATGGAGAACAAATGATAGAAATAGAATAAGGTAAAATATATAACGATCAAAAAGAATCACTTTCTTGTTGGAAATTAAGATAATTTATTTAAAAATTCTATAATACTTTTTGCTACTTTTTTGCCACTTTCGCCAGTTTTTTGCTACTTTTTATAGCTACTAAAAAACTCCTAAAATCTAGGAGTTTTCTTCTTTTCCGATAATAGGCATATCTTCTATAACATACGAAGGCTCTGTACCTTTAATATAAAACAAAGTATCTTTAACAGATAAATCACTAGTACTACCACTAATAGGATTAACAAATGTTGCAGTAACACCCTTAGGAATATCATACCAACTACCTTCTTTACCTTCCAAATAACTCTCAATCGTGCGTGCCCATATCTTTTTAGGTATCTTAGAAGAAACAGAATCAACATCTCTATTATCATCAAAACCATTCCAAACCATAACTAAAGCATCAGGATTATACCCTACTACCCAATAATCAGAAGACGTTGTTCCAGACTTAGCCCCATATTTTTTAGTAAGAAGCCCACTAACAGTTAACAAAGTTGGACTAGCATAATCAATATAATCATAATTATAAGTATTACTCATCATCTCATTTAAAATAAAAGTATACCTTGTATCCAACACTTGCTCTTCCT
This sequence comes from uncultured Clostridia bacterium, assembly GCA_947569225.1. GTDB lineage: Bacteria > Bacillota_I > Bacilli_A > RF39 > UBA660 > MGBC139354. The sequence goes on along the minus strand of CANORX010000007.1, from coordinate 9,410 downwards.
CATAACTAGCCTCATAAATCACATTATCATCCAAATCAGTAACCTTTCTAATTAACCTAGGTTCATTTTTAATCCCATTATTAGCAAGAGTCGCAAAAGCATTACTAAAATCTATCATACCGATTTCCGTAGTACCTAAAGCTAAACTAACATTATTAGGTAAACTTGTCTTAATACCCATTCTATTACCAGTCTCCTTAAGAACACTAGTCCCCAAAAACAAATGAGTCTTAACTGCATAAATATTATCAGAAAGAGCCAAAGCATCGGCCATAGTAATCTCCTTATTTGCATACTTACTAGCAAAATTAGTAGGAGAATAAGTCTCATCATTACCTATAGAAAAAGTAGTTGCCTCGCTCATAAAAGTAGAAGAAGAAGTCATCCCATTTTCTAAAGCAGCATAATAAAGAATTGGTTTAAAAGTAGAACCTACTTGTCTCTTAGCCATTGTCACCCTATTATATTGACTTTCATTATAATTCTTTCCCCCTATCAAAGCCACAATATTACCAGTCTTAGGTTCTCTTATCAAAGCACCAACCTGTAAATCTCCAGTATCGCTCATCTCCTCTTTAATAATACCTTCTAGCTTCCTCTGTGCAACACTATCCAAATTAGTGTAAATCTTCAAACCACCAGTCTCAATCAAAGACTTAGGAATAGAAGAAATATTATTTAACTCCTCTATAACCGCATCCTTATAATATAAAGAACTCACAATATAATTATTAGGCTTAACTCCATAAAAACTAAGCTCCGTATTATAAGCACTCTCCATCTCTTCCTTACTAATATAACCATTATTAACCATACTCTCTAAAACCACTTTTTGCCTTTTCTTAGCATTATCAAAATAATAAACAGGATTATAATAAGTAGGATTCTTAGGAATACCCACAATCATAGAAGCCTCTGCTAAAGACAAATCCTTAGCATCCTTATTAAAATAATACAAACTAGCATTCTGAATACCATAATTCCCTGCTCCATAATTAATAGAATTTAAATATCCTTCCAAAATCTCATCTTTAGAATAATGAACCTCTAACTCAAAAGTAAGATAAGCCTCCTCTATCTTTCTCTCCCAAGTCTTATCAAAAGTTAAAAATAAGTTCTTAATATACTGTTGACTAATAGTAGAAGCACCCTGATTAAACTCTCCACTCTTAAAATCAGCCGCTAAAGCCTTAACAATTCTAAGAAAATCAAACCCATTATGACTATAAAAATTTTTATCCTCAGTAGCAACTATACCATCTATAGCATACTTACTAATATCTTCCAAATTTACCCAAGAAGTATTATTAGTATTCTCATAAAACACCTCATCATCCTTATCAAACATAACAACTCTATTAGAATTATGAATATCCATCTTAGGTGTAATATAAGCATACAAATAAAATCCCATTAGAAGAATCAAACCACTAATAAACAAAAAACAAAACATTTTCCAAATAAAATATAACTTTCTCATACAATTCTCCTATTCTTATTATTGTAAAAAAAAGAAAAAATATAAGCAAAAAACACATATAAAATGTATATATTTTGAATATAATAAAAAAGATTAACAAAATCACTTGATTTATTATAAAATATTAGTATAATTTTGAGTGTTAAGAGAAGGTGAGAAAAAATGAAAATAAAAGATATAACAAAAGAAGAATTAGAAGCGATGCCATTTGATGACATAGCATATCTAATATTAAAAGAAAAAGGAAAAAAAATGAAAACAGTAGACATATTCGGAAACATAAAAGAACTACTAGGAATGAGTGATAGTGAATATGAAGCAAGAATTGCAGACTTTTTCACACTACTAGCTACTGAAAAAAGATTTATACAATTAGAACAAGGATATTGGGATTTAAGAGAAAATCACACAGCAAAAATTGAAATAGAAGAAGACGAAGAAGAAATAGAAGAAATAGAAGAAGAAACACTAGAAGAAACACAAATAGAAGAAGATGAAGACATATTCTTAAATGATGCAAAAGAACCAGATGACGATGAAACTGATGATGAGTTAAAGGACTTAGTAGTAATAGACGACGAAAATGAAGGTGACCTTTAACTAAGTATTAACATACAAGGAAGAAGGTAAAAAATGATAGAAAGATTAAAAATAATAGAAGAAAGATACAACTTTCTTGATAGTGAACTAATGAAACCAGAAGTATACAATGACTTTAAAAAAATGAAAGAACTATCAAAAGAAAAAACATCATTAGAAAGTACAGTAGAAACTTATCATGAATACAGTCAAGTCATAGAAGACATAGAAGCTGCAAAAGAAATGTTACATGACGGAGAACTAGCAGAATTTGCAAAAGAAGAATTAGAAAACCTAAATCTAAAAAAAGAAGAACTAGAAAACAAAATAACTATATTACTATTACCAAAAGATCCTAATGATGACAAAAACGTTATAATGGAAATAAGAGGAGCAGCAGGTGGAGATGAAGCCAACATATTCGCAGGTGACTTATTTAGAATGTATACTAAATATGCTGAACAAGAAGGATGGAAATTAGAAATAACTAACGAAGTTCCTGGAGTATCTGGTGGATATGCAGGCATAGAATTCATGCTATCAGGAGAAAATGTCTACTCAAAACTAAAATTTGAAAGTGGATCACACAGAGTACAAAGAGTACCTGCAACTGAAACACAAGGAAGAGTACACACATCAACTGCAACAGTTCTAGTAATGCCAGAAGCAGAAGACGTTGAAGTAGAATTACTAGACAAAGACTTAAAAATAGATGTATGTCGCTCATCAGGCGCAGGAGGACAATGTGTAAACACAACAGACTCAGCAGTAAGAGTAACGCACCTACCAACAGGACTTATGGTTTATTGTCAAGTTGAAAGAAGCCAAATAAAAAACAAAGAAAAAGCTTTAACAATACTAAAATCAAGACTATATGACTTAAAACTAAAAGAACAAAATGAGGCTTTAGGAGAGACACGAAAAACAAAAATAGGAACGGGAGACCGTGCAGAAAAAATAAGGACATATAACTATCCTCAAAACAGATTAACTGACCATAGAATAGGACTAACTCTGATGCACTTAGACAAAATAATGGAAGGAAATCTAGAAGAAGTAATAGAAGCCTTAATAACAGAAGACCAAAAACTAAAAATGGGAATAACAAATGAATGATGAATTAAAAATATCTAATCTAGAAATAGAAGAACTAAAAAAACTAGGAAAATACACAAACGAAAACATATCCAAAATAAAAGAAGGCTACCCAGTCCAATACATTATAGGATATGTTTCCTTTTATGGTTTAAAAATAAAAGTTAATGAAAACACCCTAATACCTAGATATGAAACAGAATACCTAATAGAAAAAACAATCAATTACATAAAAAAGAATAACTTTATAAACCCTAAAATATTAGACATATGCACAGGAACAGGATGTATTGGCTTAACTTTAAAACATAAACTACCAAATTCTAACATAACAATATCAGACATATCAACTTCTGCACTAGAAGTTGCAAAACTAAATAAAGAAGAACTAAAATTAGATATCAACATAATAGAAAGTGACTTATACGAAAATATAAAAGACACTGACTATGACATAATAATAAGTAACCCACCATACGTAATGGAAGACGAACAACTTCCAAAAAACGTATTAAAAGAACCTCACCAAGCACTATTTAGTCCTAACAAAGGAACCTATCACATAGAACAAATACTAAAACATGCATCTCTTCATCTAAAAAACAAATTTTTAATAGCAATAGAAATAAACGAAAAAAGCGAACAAGACTTAACCAGAATTATAAACAAATACTTTAATAACATAAACTACAAATTTGAAAATGACTTAGCAGGAAAAACAAGATATTTATTTATATATAACAAAACTAATGTATAAAAACACAAAAACCAACACAACATTAATTAGAAAGGTTGGTTTTTTAAATGAAAAAAGTATTAATAGTCTTAGCAATAATAACAATATCTCTAATATTAATGAATAAAAATGAAGACTACGTAATAGTACCAAATGACTCAATAAGATTTAGAATAATACCAAACAGTAACACTATAGAAGATTTAAACATGAAAGAAAAAGTAAAAGAAGAAATAAGTTCTGTAATAAATAACATAGAAAAATCAAACAACATAGATGAAACAAGACAAAACATAGAAGAAAACATACCTATCATAGAAAATAAAATAAATACACTATTTGCAAAAGAAAACTACAACAAATCATTTAACATAAATTATGGAATGAATTACTTTCCAGAAAAAATATACAAAGGAGTCAAATACGAAAGTGGTAACTATGAATCCATGGTAATAGAAATAGGAGCTTCTAGTGGAGATAACTACTGGTGTGTATTATTTCCCCCACTATGCTTAATAGATGCCGAAGAAAGTGACGAAGTAGAATACAAATTTTTTATCACAGAAATAATAAAAAAAATCTTTAATTAGTAATAATATTAGAAAATGTCGCTATAATTAAATAGGTGACTTTTTTTGAATATAATAACATTAATAATAATTGGATTATCTTTAAGCATGGATGCTTTTACCCTATCACTAGCATATGGTCTTATTAACATACCCAAAAAAACAATATTATTAACCTCTCTAACTGTAGGCATATTCCACTTTATAATGCCATTAATAGGCTCATATATTGGATACATACTAACAGATTTAATTCATGTAAATAATAAATACATACTAATAACTGTACTAATTATAATACTAATTGAAATGATTAAATCACTAAAAGAAGAAAAAGAAGAATGTAAATTAAACTTCATAAACATAATAATATTTTCATTCTTAGTATCATTTGATAGCTTTTCAATAGGAATTGGAATAAAATACATAACAAATAACATATTTATAGGCGCAGGAATATTTAGCTTACTAAGCTGTCTATTCACATTTCTAGGATTCTACCTAGGCAAATACCTATCACAAAAAGTGGAAAAATATGCCAAAATAATTGGAATAATACTAATATCATTTACTTGTCTTTACTTTATTTTTAAATAAAATATTGACAATAATATCATTTATACTTAATATTAATATAGAAGTCAGGAGGCCAAAAAAATGCCAAAATTAAAAATAACAGGTGGAAGCACATTATCAGGAACAATAGAAATAAGTGGAGCGAAAAATAGTGCAGTTGCTTTAGTACCTGCAGCACTACTATCAAAAAGTAAAAGCAAAATTTATAAAGTACCAAAAATAAGAGACATAGAATACTTACTAAAAATACTTGAAGTCTTAAATTGTACTTATAAAATAGAAAATGACGAAATAGAAATAAACACAACTAACCTAAAAAATGCTCCAATACCAGAAGAACTAAGTGAACAAATGAGAGCCTCTTATTACTTTATGGGAACACTTTTAGCAAGATTTAAACACGTAGAAATATCATTTCCTGGAGGATGTAACATAGGCGCAAGACCAATAGACTTGCACATAAAAGGATTTGAAGCCTTAGGTGCATCAGTAAAAATAATAAAAAATAAATACATAATAACAGCTGAAAAACTAATAGGAACCAAAATATATTTAGACTTTGCAAGTGTAGGTGCAACTATAAACATCATGCTTGCAGCCTCAGGAGCAGAAGGGCAAACAATAATAGAAAATGCCGCACGTGAACCAGAAATAGTTAATGTTGCCTCATTTTTAATTAGCATGGGATGTAAAATAACAGGAGCGGGCACAAGTAGAATAATAATTGAAGGAACATCAGATTTAGATAATGGAATAACTGAAGTATTTCCTGATAGAATAGAAGCTGCTACTTATGTAATATTAGGTTCACTTATAGGAGAAAACTTAAAAATACAAGGCTTAATAACAGAACATATAAATGCAGTATTAATAAAACTAAAAGATGTAGGAGTAAACTTTAAAAAAGAAAACAACAGTATAATTGTATCTAAATGTTTAAACCCATTACCTACAAACATAACAACTCAAGTATATCCAGGATTTCCAACAGATGCACAACAACCATTCACAGTTTTACTAACTCAAGCAAATGGAACATCTATAATAACTGAAACAATATATGAATCACGCTACATAAGCGCGCATCTATTAAATGAAATGGGAGCTAAAACTGAATCTAATGGTAACATACTAACAATAAACGGAAACACGAAACTTTATGGAAAAGAACTATATGTGCCAGACCTAAGAGGAGGAGCTGCCCTACTTTTAGCAGGCCTAATAGCTAATGGTACCACTATATTAGATAACATTTCTTTAATATTAAGAGGATATGAAGACGTAGTTGAAAAATTAACAAAAGTTGGTGCTAAAATCGAAATAATTGAGTAAAATATTACGAGGAATAAAATATGAAAAAGAAAAAACTTGTAATATTTTTTCTTGCTATCGTAATTATATATTTAATATATACATTCACATATAAGGAAAAATATACTTACCTAGCCATAGGTGACGACTTAGCAAAAGGTCATACTCCATTTGATACATACGGAAAAAGTTACACTGACTTTATTTATGAATACCTAAAACAAAAAAATGACGAAGTAAAAATAAATAAAGAATTTGTAGAAGAAGACCTGAGAATAAAAGATTTACTTACAAAAATAAAAAATGCAGAAACACAAGGAGGAAAAACCTTCACACAAGCCATAAAAGAAGCAGAACTAATAACAATATCTATAGGAAGTGAAGAATTATTTAGCAAACTAAGGTCAAATTATGAATTATATAAACTAAACAATAAAAAATCATTTGAATTTATAGACGAAATGACAGAAGAATTAAATGAATTAATAAGTGAAATGCAAAAAACAAAAAAAACAGAAATATATTTAATAGGATATTACAATCCATTAATAGAAGAAGAAATAAGTGAATCAAAAATAGACAGTATCTTTAACTATTTAGACCTAAAACTAAAAGAAATAGAAAAAAATCATAAAATTCACTACATATCTATACATAACGAATTTAAAAACAAAAAAAATTACTTACCAAACCCAAGTCATGCTTTCCCTTCATTAGAAGGATATAATTATATCTCCAATGAAATAATAAAAGAATTAAAAAACAATTAACAACTTAACATAATTTTATAAAAATCTATCATTGAATAAAAATCAAAAATATGATAAAATGTATCTAATGAGAGAAATCTCATATAATAAAAAAGGAAAACATTCAGTACTACTGAATGTCTACCTACGGTTTTTTGTAGACATTACCCTAATGGGGATGTCTTTTTGTATGCTATTACACTTATCTATTACTAAAATAAGTATAATAGTTAGCATGAGTATTACACAAAGTAAAACTAATACTTCTTTTATAAAGCGTTTCCATTTCATAAGACCCACCTCCAAGTTTCATATTTTCATCTTGCTTATTAAGTTAGAAAACACAAAATGTGTTCAAACTGATGGTAGGTAAGACACCCAAGTTACTGAATAATTTTCCTTAAGAAAATTATATCAAATATTTATTTGTATAGAAATCAATTTTGCTGAAAATTAATTAAATTAAAACAATTAACAACTTAACATAATTTTATAAAAATCTATCATTGAATAAAAGTCAAATAACTGTTGTTATTAGAAAAATAACAGAAAATTCTTACACAGTAAGCGTGTATATGTGTATTGAAAGATAACTAAAAAAGAGTAGGAAAGAAAACATGAATTCTTCCCCACTCTTTTAATTCTTAAGATAAGCTTCTAAAAACAAATCTATATCTCCATCTAAAACCCCTAACACATCACTAGTTTGAGTATCAGTTCTAACATCTTTCGCCATACTATAAGGTTGCATAACATAATTTCTAATTTGACTCCCAAAATTAACATCCATAACTGCCCCCTTAAGCTCATTAAGCTTTTCATCTAAAGTCTGCTTTTCTAACAAATAAAGCTTACCCTTTAAAATCTCTAGTGCCTTCTCTTTATTCTTAATTTGACTTCTTTCATTTTGACAAGTAACAACAATATTAGTAGGCAAATGAGTAATTCTAACAGCAGAATCAGTTGTATTAACACCTTGTCCCCCTGCTCCGCTACTCCTATAAACATCTATTCGAATATCTTCTTCCTTAACTTCTATCTCTATCTTAGTATCAATCTCAGGAGTAACTAAAACAGAAGCAAAAGAAGTATGCCTTCTCTTATTAGAATCAAAAGGACTAATCCTAACTAACCTATGAACACCAGTCTCACCCTTTAACATACCAAAAGCATTAATCCCCTTAACATGAATTAAAGCTCCCTTAATACCAACCTCTTCTCCTGGTTGTTCACTTAACATCTCATACTTATAATTACTCTTTTCAAAATACCTAACATACATACGTTTAATCATATTAGCCCAATCATTACTCTCAGTTCCCCCTGCCCCACTATGTATTTCAATATAACAATTATTTTTATCAAATTCTCCTGACAAAAGAATTTCAAGTTTAAGCTTTTCTAAATTAGATTTAATAACATCTAAATCACTCAAAAGAACACTAACGTCCTCTTCACTTAAATCCATTTCGCATAAAAGAATATCATCTTCTATTAAACTTAAAGTATCTTGAAACAAAGAAACACTACCCTTAAGATTAGATAACTCACTCATAATAGAACTACTATTAGGATTATTCCAAAAATTCTCCTCGCTAATTTTTTTCTCTAAATCCCCTATTCTAACTAACTTATTATCGTAGTCAAAGTGACCTCCTAAAACTATCTAACTCTGTATTAAAATCTTTCAAACTTAACATAATATTTTTAATATCCATAACTTTACTCTCCCTTTTCAATAACAATATCTACAAAATCCCCATTTCTAACACCCATAGCATTAGCTTCATCAGTATCCAAATGTAATTCTAAATTATAATTATTTCTAGACTTAACAATAACATTATTTAACACACCACCCCTATCACCTTGAATAAGAGCTTTAACTTTATCACCATCAAACAAATTATACTTTTCTTGTTCATTAGTATTAATATGAATATGTCTATTAGCAAGAATACAAGAATTAGGAGAATTTATCTCCACATTAGAACTACACAAAATAACATCACAAGCTTCTCTCAAATCCCCACTCATTCTAACAGGTGGATTAACACCAAGAAAATAACTATCAGTCATACTAATCTCCACTTGAGTTCTATCTCTTAAAGGCCCAACTACTCTAACATTATGAATAACATTCTTATTAGTTTTAACACTAAGAACCAAATTAGAAGCAAAATCTCCATCTTGAGACAAATCCTTAATGCTATAAAACTCACTATTACCAAATAGTTTATCAAAATCTTCCTTACAAAGATGAATGTGTCTATTACTAACTCCAACACTAATTTTAAGTTCCATAAAATAAATCA
>CANORX010000006.1 GCA_947569225.1 uncultured Clostridia bacterium | reverse complement strand
TGTGATCTTTTTAATTATAACATAACTGTTTTATTATAACATTCTCAAAAAATAATATCAAAGAAATTATAACAAATTAAGACAATTTATTTACAAAAATAAAAAAATATTACGTTTATAAAATTTACTATATAAAGGAAGCTAAAAAAATGATAAAATATTATAGTAAAGTGAAAATATCACTAGTCATTTATCATATGACTAAATAATTCTTAAAATTATGAGAAAATAAAAATGGGTGAAACGTATGGTCTACATCAAAGAAGAAGTAACAACTAGTAATATCTATAATGTAGTTGGTAAAAATATTCAAAAATTTAGAAAACTTCGTGGTTACACAGGCGAAGAACTTGCCGAATTGTGTAATCTTTCCTATGGATATGTAAAAAATCTAGAATCAAAAAAAGTATATGCTACAATATCTATAGAAACACTAAAATTAATAGCTGACAAATTAGAGGTTAAACTAGGGGAATTCTTTGAGGAATAATTTCCTCTTTTTTTGTATATAATATAAATAGTTAGCACTCTATATTGACAAGTGCTAAAAAAAGTGATATCATTGATTATGTAAGGAGGAGATAATAATGAGTTTATTACCAGGGAGATTTTATTTAGATAATTTTTTTGACGATTTTAGAGAAGAGAAAAAAATAACAAACATGAATTGTGACATTTATGAAGAAGGTGGTAAATATAATATAGTAATCGATATTCCAGGATTTAACAAAAATGACATAAAAATAGATGTTGAAGACGGATACCTTACCATAGAAGCTACTAAAAACATTGAAAACAATGAAGAAGAAACAGGAAGACAATATATTAAAAGAGAAAGATTTTATGGTTCATTCAAAAGACAATTTTACATTGGTGACATTAATGACGAAAACATTGAAGCAGAATTCAAAGACGGAACTTTAAAAGTAGTTGTACCAAAAGTTGAAGAAAAGAACTCAAAAAGATCAATCGAAATAAAATAAACACAAAAAGTCCAACTGGACTTTTTTTCATTTTATAAAACTTAATTTCTCATACATTTAAGAATTAAACTTCATTCTTTCCTCTTCCTCTAAAGCCTTATAATCTATCTTACCTAAAAGGGTTTTAGGCAACTCTTTTCTAAACTCAAACTCATAAGGAACACAATACTTAGACAAATAAATTTCACATAACTTTTTTATTTCTAAACGTATATTATCTGTATCTTCCTCGCCTTTATTTAAAACAATAAAAGCTTTAGCAACTGATGTTTTATACTTATGAGGCATTGAAACAACACAAACACTATCTACATAAGAAGACTTTAAAATAACATTCTCTACATGACAAGGATAAATATTATAACCATTTGAAATAATAATTCTCTTTAACCTTTGAACAAAATACACAAATCCCTCTTCATCCATTTTTCCAATATCGCCAGTCTTCAACCACACTTTAAGAGACTTATCCTTAATTAAAACCTTACTAGTTTCTTCCTCATCATTTAAATAACCAAGCATAACATTAGGACCACTAATCAAAATCTCTCCTTCACAACCAGAAGGTAATTCTTCACCTGTATTAACATCAACAATCTTATAAATCATATCTTGAACAGGAACCCCTATACTACCAACAGGTTGCTTACTAGCAGGAAGCAAACAACTAGCGCCACTTCCCTCAGTAAGACCATACCCAGGTCTAACAGTAGCTAAACTTCCATGCTCATTCATAAAACTATCCACTCTACTCTTTAAATCAGAAGAAATAACATCTCCACCCGTTATAATTTGCTTAACAAAAGACAAATCCATACATTGAAGACTATCATCGTTTATCATAGTATCAAGAAGAGTAGGAACACCAACAATAAAATTGGGCTTATACTGTCTAATTAACCTACCAAACTTCTTATAATTAAATGTTGGAATCAAAATACACTTAACACCTAAACTAAGTGGAGTATGAATACAAACATCTAAACCAAAAGCATGGAAAATAGGCATAATAGTAAGAATAGAATCTCCAGGATTAACAGGTTTTATCATAGAAGAAGTCTGCATCGTAGCCGCATTAAAACATTTATTAGATAACTTAATCCCCTTTGGTTTACCAGTAGTACCACCACTATACAAAATAACAGCTAAATCATTAGTACTTTTCTTAACAACATAATTACCACTATACATATACCCAAAATCAATAAACGTATTCCAAGAAATAACTGTTTCATCATCATAAGAAACCCTAATTTTTCTACCCTTAGTCAACATATAAGCAATCTTAGTAAAACTATTCATCTTATCCTGTATATTCATAACCACTAGCTTCTCTACACTAGTATTATCAATAACATTCAAAAACTTATTAGCTGCTATATCAACCACAAGAGCAAACTTACTATTAGAAATAGATAAATAATTCTCTATCTCTTTCTCTCCACTAAGAGGATGTATCATATTACTAACCGCACCTATCATATTAACAGCATAAAAACTAACAATAGCCTGAGGAATATTGGGTGCACAAATAGTAACAATATCATTACTCTTAACTCCAATAGACTTAAGACTTCTAGCTACTTCCTCTATCTCAAACATAAATCTACTAAAAGTAACACTTGTACCATAATACTCATAAGCAAGATTACTAGGATAACTATTAGTCGCTTTCTGAATAAATTCCCATAACATCAAATCTGGATACTTAATACTACCAGGAACTCCCTTATCATATGACTTAATCCATGGCTTAACATCACTTAAATTTTTTTGTTTCATAAAAACATTATCACTCCTCTCTAAAATAAAACTTATCTTTTTTTATGTTGAATACTAAAAACAATATCTAATAAAAACCTAATTGAAACAAACCTACTAAAAAACAACCCTAACCTCATAGTAAAACCTGGAACAATAACAACCTTTTTCTTAAATAACTTTTTTATAGCATATTTACTAACAAATTCACTACTAAGCCCCTTAACACTAAAAGAACCACCAGCTACATTATTAAAATTAGTATTAACAGGACCAGGACACAACACAGAAATATTAATACTCTTATTTCTCTTTCTAAGTTCTTTATAAATACCTAAAGTATAACTCCTAACAAAACTCTTAGTAGCATAATAAGTGGACAACATAGGCCCTCCTGGCATAAAACCTGCTGAAGAAGCGACATTTAAAATATAAGCATCTCTAACCCCTTCCATATATTCTAAGCATGTCCTAGTAATTTTATGAACACTAGTTACATTAACATTTATCATATCCATTTCCAAACTAACATCTATCTCATCATAAAAACCAAAAGCTCCAAAACCTGCATTATTAACAACTACATTAGGTTTCTCTTTTAAAATAAAATCACACAACATATCAGTATCATTTTGATTAGACAAATCAGCAACAAAAATCCTAGAATTACATATATCCTTACTGGCCTTTTCTAACCTTTCTTTATTACTTGAAACCATAATAACTTGATAACCCATATTACTAAATATCCTAGCCATATCTCTTCCTATACCAGAAGAGGCACCTGTAATCAAACATTTCATAAATTAATATTGAGAAAATTCTCAACTTTTCACCTCTCTTTTTATCTTCTTATTTTATCTTCTACTTAAACTACCTAAAACAAATTATACCACACTTTAAAACAATAAAAAGAAAAAGTGGCAAAAACCACTAACCTAAAGCAACATCTAAAACCATCATAATAGTAAAACCTATAAGAGTAAAAAAAGCCATTAAATCCTTACACTTATTACTTTGACTTTCAGGAATCAACTCTTCAACAACAACATATATCATAGCGCCCGCAGCAAAACATAACAGAAAAGGTAAAACGCTTTGAACCTTGCTAACCAAAATAGCCCCTATAACTCCACTAATAGGTTCGACTATACCACTTAACTGACCATACATAAAAGATTTCTTTCTACTATACCCCTCACGTCTTAACGGCAAACTAACTGCACTACCTTCAGGAAAATTCTGTAGACCTATACCAAGTGCAAACACCATTGCAGAAAGAAGCGCAACCTCAGTCATACCATAATATAACGAACCAAAAGCAACACCTACAGCAAGCCCCTCAGGAATATTGTGTAAAGTTATACTAGTAATCAAAAGAAAACTTCTTTTCAACCCAGTTTTATTTGAAGTCTTAAATTTCTTCATAAAAACATTACAAACCTTATCTCCAATATAAAGAAGAATTCCACCTGAAAGAAAACCAAGCGCAGCTGTAAGCCATGCATTCTTACCTAAATCAGTAGCAAGACTTATACCAGGATCTAACAAAGACCAAAAAGATGCAGCAATCATAACACCAGCAGCAAACCCTAACATTGCATCCATTACATTTCTATTAACTTTCTTAAAAAAGAAAACAAACGAAGCACCTAAAGCAGTAACACCCCATGTAAATAATGTAGCAAGTAGACTTAACACAACTGGATTCATATCTAATAAAATATCTATCATAAACACCAACCCAATAATAATCTATGATAATAAACTAATCGCGTATGGGTTTATGTCTAAATCAAATTAACTCTCTTAAAAAATTCCCAATTAAAAACGATACATCTTTCTTACGAATACCTAAAAACGGATTATGACTAGCATCTCTCACTAAAAATAACCTCTTACATTCACTCATCAAACTATCAATAACATACTTCACACTACTAAAAGGAACAATTTTATCCTTAGTACCCCATACTATCAAAGTAGGAACACTAACATACTGTGGTGTATCATAATAATCTTTAACTAAATGAGTAAACTCTAAAACCATTTTTGGAGTTATTTTCACATGACCATTAAAAAAATCATTTAAACTATAATCCTTAATAATACTAACACCATCTTTTAAACTATCAATAAAATTTACATCATCATCTTTAACAGACAAATAATGAAAAGCAGGCGCTATCAAAACTAACCCTTTCACCTCTTTATACTTACTAGCAATATGACAAGAAATAACTCCACCCATACTATGCCCTACAACCAAAATATCCTTATACCCAAAACTAATAAGTAATCTAATACGTTCCTCACTTGCTAAAATAAAATCCTCATGCTTAATACTATCTCTTTTATAAAAATGCCCAGGTAAAATAAAAGTAAACACATCAAAACAATTTAATTTCTCTAAATAACTAGTCAAATACTCTAAAGAATAAGGACTTCCACCAAAACCATGAATAACTAAAACTGCTTTTCTCAAAAACCACACCTACTTCCACATGAAAAAAAACAAATACTACTAAAACACTTTGTCTTTTTTAATAATTTATGTATAATAGTATATAAAGGTGAAGTAATAATGAAAAAATATAGCAAAATTTTAATAGGCTTTTTAGCTTTAGTACTAATAATATCTGTCCCAATATTTATATATGAAAAATTTGAAAACGAAGAAAACCATATAAATGATGCCGAAAAATTCAAAGAAGAATATCCTGAAGTATCAAAAGACAACATCTTTATATACTCTAATACAACTGAAATAATAGAACTTATAAAAAACGGAACAGGAGTAATCTTCATAGGTTTTGAAAGCTGTAAATGGTGTCAAACATATGCTCCGATGCTAAATGAAATAGCAAAAGAAGCTGGAGTTGAAAAAATATATTATTTAGACATATTAAATGATAGAAAAAACGAAACAAAAGACTATCAAATAATAACTAAATTACTTGAAGACAATATGCTTTGTGATGATGAAGGAAACAAAAAAATATACACACCTGACGTTACAATAATAAAAAATGGAAAAATAATCGGGCATGATAACGAAAGTTCAGTAATAACAGAATGTGGAATAACACCTAAAGACTATTGGACAAATGAAAAAAAAGAAAACCTAAAAACAAAACTAACAAACTACTTTAACGAGCTAAAAGAAAAATAACTCGTTTTTTGTATGTAAAATAACTATAAAATGTATTAATAAAAACAAAAGTTAATGATATAATATTAATATAAAAGGTAGGTGAACTAATGAAAAAAGAAAAAGCAAAAATATTAACAGCATTAGGAACAGGAGCTGTTATTGGAGGAATCGCAGGTGTATTATTCGCACCTAGAAAAGGTAGTGAAACTAGAGAAAAAATAAAAAATAGTTTTATTGATTTAAAAATAAAATTACAAGGTCTAGATAAACAAGACATAAAAAAATACATAGAGAAAAAACTAGATGATTTAGATATAGAAATAGTTAAACTAGACACAGAAGTTGAATACAAAAAAGCTAAAAAACAAGCTAAAAAAGTCATTAAGAAAATAAACAAACTTATTAATTACACAAAGAAAAAAGGAATGGAAGAATTTGAAGATTTAATTGAAGACTTAAAAGAAAAAGCAGAAGAAATATCAGAAGAAATTCTTACAAATTTAGAAGATTAAAAAAAGCCCCAGTTCATACAAAGAAGTGGGGTTTTATCATGAAAAAAGATAACACTAAAATCTCTTTACTTTCTATCTTTCAAAGAAGCATAAACCATTCCACCAGCAAAAGCTAGTACTAAAAGAATAATTGTCCATATCATAAAATCATAATTTCTATAATACTTAACTAAAACTTCTTCTACATTATCTATCTTATTACCATTCTCATAATTAGACTTAATAGCATTAATAATATTTTCCTTTAATGACTCATTATCTTCATAAGTAGTAAAATGAATATCACCTATAACTATCATAGGAACAGTAGTAACATCAGAATGAATATAATCAATAACATTATCCATTAACTTTGAATTATCAGGATTACTTCCTACCTCATAAGTAACTAACTTAAACTGTTTACCATACTCCTCATAAATACTATTTATAAAATTCAAAAAAGCAACTGACTTCTCTTCACCCTGCCCCATAAAGAAATACACTGAAACTTGTTTATCATTTTCTTCTAGCTTCTCATATAGAGGTTCTATTCCTTCCATTTTAAGAGCCTCATCTAAATTCATACTTTTAATACCATCTTTACTAGCCGCCTGAAAAACATTAGGAATTAACAATAATCCTACAGATAAAATAATAATTAATAACCTTCTCATAAAACCTCCTCTTATTAACTACAATAATATTATAACAAAAAAACGAACTTTTTAAACTCAAAATTTAACATTTAATATGATATTTTTGTGAAAAAGAAAAACCTATAAAACATAGGCTTAATTCACTTCTATATCACCACTTGTAGTCTTAATAGTAAGTTCAATATCACTCTTTCTATCACTTGTATTAACCTCTATTTCTCCACTAATAGTTGAAGTATTAACATAAACTTCATTAATCCCTTCGATTAAAACTTCTCCACTAATTGAAGATAACTTGGAATTACTTTCTAAAATAATATTCTTTAATTCATAATCTCCACTTGTAGTCTTAAAATTAATAAAACCATTTAAACTAATAACATCAACACTACCACTAACAGAACTACCATTTAAAGAATTAACATTTTCTATAAAAATATCACCACTAATAGTCTTTACACTTAAAGTAGGAATATCTCGTACGTTTACTTCCCCGCTAACAGTATTAACACTCCCCTCTTTAGCGCCATTTAACTTAACGTCTCCACTCGCTGTAGAAACATCAAAATTAGCATTAACAAAATTATCAATATTAACATCCCCACTTGCAGAATCAACTTCTATAAACTTATCAAATTCCTTAGGAATATATAAAACTGTTTTTCTATTATTAAAACAAAAACCAATACAAATAATAGACTTTCTTTCAAAATCAACAGTAAGTAAACCATCCTTTAAACCATATAAAATATTTTTACTATTCTTATCATATATTTCTAACTTAATATCATTACCATCACTATACTTAATATCAACATCTGAATCTAGCAAATTCAAATCAACCTTTTTAACATCACTAACATTATAAATCTCACTAACCACTAACTCACTAGATTTACTATCACCAAAACTAAAATAAAACCTTCCAAATCCCCATTTAGATAACATAAAAAACAACATTACACCTATTAAAAACACCGCCAAAATAACTAACAAAACAATCTTAACAATAATCGAATTACTATTTTTCATTTTCCTTCTCCTTTAACTTAAAAACTAATTCTACAATATCACAAACAATCCCATAAACAACCCATAAAATCCAAGTAACATGCCAAGCCCCTGACATAAAACTTAAATACAAATAGATAATCGTAGTCACTAAAGCAAAAATTTGATTAATAGCTTTAACAGTAGGATCCTCTTGAATCTTCTTTTTCCCTTTAATAAGCTCTAAATCCTTCTTATCATTAGAATGTACTATGCATGTATAAATAATAATAATTGTACCTATAGAAGCAATACCCAAAAAACCTACCACACCTATCTCTTCTTGAATACCCAATCCTTCTGATAAAATAACCCACATAACAGAAACAAAATACAAAAAAATTGAAACACATAAATTAATAGCAAACTTTCTTTTATTTTTAATAGCTCTATTGATATAAATAGAATTATCTATTACCTTCTCTTCATTCATATTCTCATGACTCTTATTCAATAATAACTCATCAGTACTAATCTGAAAAAGTTCACAGAGCGGAATTAACTTATCTAAATCAGGTAAACTTTGATTAGTCTCCCATTTAGAAATAGTCTGTCTTGAAACATCTAACTTATTAGCAACATCCTCTTGTGAATACCCTCTAGACTTTCTAAGCTCTAAAATTTTATCACCTATATTCACTTATTTCACCTCTTTCACTAAAAATTATACACACGCAAAAATAAAAAATCTAGCAATATGACTTTGAAATTTGTCAACTAGACTTAACATTTTAAATATTATCATTCATCAAAGAATCTTTTCTTAACTGATATAACTCTTGTTTAATCTTATGTATTTCTTCTCTTAAATCATTTATACCATCATCACTCAAAGTCGAAATTTGCTTTTTCTTATGTTTCACAGTTTGACTTTGAGCTGCAATAGTAAGAAGAGTCTGACCCATTTGTTCAAAAAAGTTTCCCAAAGTATTTTGTTCATTAATACTCATACCAGGAGCTATCAAAAAAGCAATTAGTGTTGCCACCAAAGTAAACTCATAACCATTAAAATTATAAATCCAACTTGCAAGCCCTCTAAAATCTTGATTAATGAAATCTTTATAAGCATTATTATTCATAAACTGCTCCTATATATTATATGACAAATTAAAACACTATATTAAAAAATTGTAAACACAAAACTATAAGAGCTACTACTTGCGCTATCATAATAAAAACACTAGAAACCACATTACCAAAACCACTATTACTAGCTTTTAAACTAACTGAATAAATCATTTCCATAACGCCCTTACAAAAAACAAAAATACCTGTAAGCATAAACAAAAATAATACTATTTGATAAACAAACACAGAAAACTCATTATATTTACTAATATCTATAAATGTCCTCATCAAATAAAACATAACTAGAACAACACTACCAATAAGAACACTATCCAAACCTTTCATCTTATAACTTAAATTTAATTTTCTGCCTTCAGTAATTATTCCAAGAAAACCAACAACAGTAAACCCTATTATAATTGCCTTTGTAACACTACCAAAAAAATCCTTTTTAAAATACATTACAAAACCAATAATAATATAAGTAACTAACATAGAAATAGCATTAATAATACTTATAATATCATCATTAAACCTATTTTCTTTCATACTCTTCTTAACCATAACACCCTCCTAAATTAATTATAATAAAAACTCATTTTTATATTCATAATAAAATATAATTAAATTTCTTCCATAGCCAACAATTTATTTAATATATATGTGTCATATGCATTCCCCATAATAACATTTCTTTCAAATGTACTCTCATATTGATTATCATCAAAATATTTTTTTATAAACTTTAAAGCCTCTTCTTTATTAGAACCTATATACTCTACATAAGAACTATTAAGAACATTATTAGGATTATAAGCACTTTCAAAACTAGCATAATATTTATAATTATCACTAGCATTTAATTTAATTGAAATATATAAACCATGAACTATATTTTGACATAAAGTTATAGCATAATTACCATTACCTCCACCCCAAAAGCTCCAATCATAAATTTGAGACAAATATAAAACTTCATCTACAAAATCCACATACTCTTTCTGTAAATAAATTCTCCAGTCTAACTCATTAGATTTTCTTTTTTTACCAATTTTCATTCTCCAGCCATCATTCATCTGTATCACCTTCTATTTACATTTTATCACACATATTATAAAAATAAAATATAATAAAAGATTAGTAAAAACTAACCCATAACTTCGCCACCATTATTATGAATAACCTGACCAGTAACATAACTAGAATCATCACTTGCTAAATAAACAAAAGTAGGTGCAAGTTCATACGGCATAGCGCCCCTAGCCATAGCCGAATTACTACCTAAAGAAGGAATCTTTTCCTCTACCCAACACGCTGGTTGCAGTGGTGTCCAAAAAAATCCAGGTGCAATAGCATTAACTCTTATACCCTTTAAAGCCAAATTTCTAGCAAGACTTCTTGTAAAACCTACAACTGCACCCTTTGTAGTAACATAATCAATTAACTGTGGCTCACCATAAAAAGTTGTAATAGAACTTAAATTAATAATAGAAGATCCCTTTTCTAAATAAGGCAAAACCTCTTTAGTCAAATAAAACATACCATAAACATTAACTTTCATTGTCCTATCAAACTGCTCGTCACTAATATCGCTTAAACAATCTGCCTGATATTGAACACCCGCATTATTAACTAAAACATCTATCCTACCAAAAGTCTCTAAAGTTTTCTCTACAACATATTTACAAAAGTTTTTATCACTAATATCACCAGAAAGTAACAAACACTTTCCACCTAACTTCTCTATATACTCTTTCGTCTCATTAGCATCCTCATGCTCATTATAATATGGAATAACCACATTCGCGCCTTCCTTAACAAAAATAACAGAAGCAGCCCTACCTAAACCACTATCTCCTCCTGTAACAATAACTACTTTATCCTTTAATTTACCACTACCTAAATATTTAGGATTGTCAAAAACAGGTCTAGGAGTCATCAAAAACTCTTTACCAGGTTGATTACTTTGAGACTGCATAGGCGCCATTTTACAATATTTCGTGTACTTAATTCCAAAATCATCAAAATATTTATACGCCTCATTACCAAAATGATAATCAAAATCCATTTAAATCACCCAATATATACTATGACAAAACTAAAATGAAGTGCAAAAATTAAATATCACCATAATCACTTACCTTATTTAAATTATTTAACTGTTCATTAATAACCAAGCTATTTGTAGTAATTAACATACTTGCAATAGAACAAGCATTAACTAAAGAATTAACAACAACCTTATAAGAATCCACTACATAAGTATCATTAACATTCTCAAAAGAATTATCATTAACATTATAAACAAATTTATACTTATCATTTCCTAATTTACTCTTAATATCTTCATAATTTAAACCTGAATTCCACATTAATTGTAGAAAAGGAATTTCTAAAGATTTTTTCCATATAGAATTAACCTTACTTTCATTATTTAAAAAACTAGAAACCTTTAAAAGAGTAACTCCCCCACCAATCAAAACACCTTCACTTGAAGAATAAACAGCACATAAAGCATCATCTAAACGCATTCTTTTCTCTCTTAACTCTGTTTTAGTAAAAGCACCAATCTCTATCTGAGCAGTACCCTTATCAAACATAGATAACCTATTAAAATAAAATTCTTTCAAATAATCATCACTAACAGACAATAACTCTTTTTCTATATCTAAAACATATTTTTTAATACTATTATTAATAGAAAAATCCACTCTGAAATTATCCTTAGTCACAAAAACATTTTTAAATAAACCTAAACTATTAACACTAACATCTCTTTCACTATTAACAATCTTCGCCCCACTTATAGCTTCCAAATCCTTTTCTACAAATCTAAGCCTCATACATAATCATTTATCTTAACTAACAAACAATTTAACTCTCCATTTAACACATAAGAAAGTATTTCATTAACAACATTTGAAGAAAAATCATTAGCAATAATAACCAAGCTCTTACTTGTATCAAAAAAATCATTTAAAATAACACTAATATTTTCTAAATCACTAAGAACATCATCTAAAATTAAAACACAACTATCTTTATAATTTAACGTTATTTTATCCTTTAAAAACAAAACAGATGGAAGAATACATTGAAAATTATAACCACTAAAATATTTAACTCTAATAAGAGGCTCTTCTATTTCCTTAATACTTATTGCTTCCTTAAAAGAAATATTAGAAAAAACTTCACTGACAACACCTGCCATTAAAGAATCATTACAAGCTATATTAGCAATATTATAAATCAACTTATTATTAATAGAAATCTTCTCTTTATATGAAAATTTAAGTATATCATCTAAACAATCATTTAATTGCTTTTTTACTTTTATAAGATTCTCACCATTATCTATCAAATCCATACTTAAATTAAAAAGACTCTGCAAAATAACCAAAGTTGTAGTAGTACCATCACCAACATTCTTATTAGTAACAACCGAAGCCTCTTTAGCAAGTTCTAAAATAGTATTAACCACTTCATCATCACTACCAATATTCTCAGCAATAGTAACTCCATCATTAGTAATAAAAGGACTATAATTAGAAGAATCTATAATAACATTACAACCTTTAGGCCCTAAAGTAAATTTAACTGTGTCACATAGCAAATTAATAGCTTCTCTCATTTTATCCTTTAAAATAGTTCCACTTACAATTCTTTTTATAATTCATCACTCATTTCTATAATATATTTCCAATATCTCTTAGGCATAAAATTCATTCTACACCTATCATTTTTTCTTTCACTTATACCCACAGACTTATAAAACACTTTCCATAAATCAACAAACATTTCCTCATCATCACTAACATTATTTGTAGAAATAACAAACTCATCATCAAAAACTATAACAAAATTATTCTTATCATAAATACTTAAAATATTCCTCTTAACATCCTTAATAATCCAATACTCATTCTTTAACCTTTTAGCAAAATGATTAGAAATTAAAAATAAAATATCATTAACAGGCTCTATCTCTGCATATAAAACCTTATTCTCTAACTCTCTAAACCTTAAAAAACCCTTATACTTGTGAGTTTCTCTTGAAACATACTGTGTAAGCCTGAGAGCTTCACTAACGCACTTTAAATCTCTTCTATAAACAATACTTTTCTTAAACTTAAAAGTATTTAAACAAAAATAATAAATAATTAATTCTTTATTCTCATCACTAGACAAAAACACATAATAAATAATTCTAAAAACACTTTTACCAAAATACTTAATAATTTTATCTATATTATTAAAATCATCTTTATAATCAAATTTTATTACATCTTCAAACAAATTAGGAAAATAACTTTCATTTTTTATAGAACCAGGTTTAATATTATTACTAATTAAATAAAAAACTAAATTAATTAGGCTTAAAAAATCACCCTCATAAATATAAACTTTATTCATTAAATAATGATAACTGCATAACATTACTTGCCTTTGAAAAATTATCTTCCAAAATTAAATTATGCTCTATAAAATCTTTCCTAAAAAAATCATAATTAGTAAAATATTTTCCACTGCAAGTTATAAAATACTTAGCTCTTTTCAACACAACACCCATTCTTTTTAAATCATCGAACTTAATCACAAAATTACGCCTACAAGATATTATTCTTTTAGCAGAAGTAACACCTATTCCAGGAACTTTTAACAAATCATAATAAGAACATTTATTAATTTCTTTAGGAAACTCATCTATATGTCTAAGTGCATAATCAGCTTTAGGGTCAATTAAAATATTAAAATTCGGATTATCTTTATCAAGTAAATCACTAACTTTAAAATTATAAAACCTAAGTAACCAATCTGCCTGATAAAGCCTATTCTCGCGTCTTAGTGGTGGCTTTTCTATAGAAGGTAATAAACTATCTTTATTAACAGGAACATATGCCGAATAAAAAACACGCTTCAAATCATATTTATTATACATATGTGAACTTTTCTCCATTATATCTAAATCACTTTCTTGACTGGCACCCACTATCATCTGAGTACTTTGACCTGCAGGAACATAATGTCTACTACGATTATCTTTCACATAATGCATAATTTTACTCACATCTCCCTTATTTTTATTAGGTGCTAATAACTTAAGACCTTTTTCTGTAGGTAATTCTATATTAGCACTTAATCTATCCACTAGATTTCCTAATACTTTTAACAACATCTCACTAGCACCAGGAATAGCTTTAGCATGTATATACCCACCAAAATGATATTTATTTCTTAACATTGATATTGCTTTTATCATTAGCTCCATTGTATAATCAGGACTTTTTATTATTCCTGAACTTAAAAATAAACCTTCTATATAATTACGACGATAAAAATTAATAGTAACCTCACAAATTTCTTCAGGTGTAAATACTGCCCTTTTAATATCATTGCTTTTTCTATTTAAACAATACTTACAATCATAAATACAAGAATTAGTCATTAATATTTTAAGTAAAGAAATACATCTACCATCAGATGCAAAAGAATGACATCTACCATCAGATGCAAAAGAATGACATATACCACAACTAGCCGCATTTCCTATACCAGTTTTATCTGAAACTCTATTACTACCACTAGAAGAACAAGAAACATCATATTTAGCAGATTCAGTAAGAATAGTTAATTTTTCTTTCAAATCCATATGAACACCTCATGATATATTATAAGATAAAACTCTTAAAAAATCAAACAAATATTTCTGTTAATTTATGGCAACTTCACACCCATAAT
>CANORX010000005.1 GCA_947569225.1 uncultured Clostridia bacterium | reverse complement strand
TATAACCTTAGAAAATCCACTATAACCTTTAAGAGTAGAGCCTCTAACAATTCTCATCAAAATAGTTTCAATTAAATCATCACCATGATGTGCTGTAAGTAAAAATCTAGCCTCATGTTCCTTACAAACCCTATCAAAAAAATTATATCTTATTGTACGTGCCTCATTATGAAAAT
This sequence comes from uncultured Clostridia bacterium, assembly GCA_947569225.1. GTDB lineage: Bacteria > Bacillota_I > Bacilli_A > RF39 > UBA660 > MGBC139354. The sequence continues at coordinate 15,554 of CANORX010000005.1, read as the reverse complement.
TATCATCTCCATAATTAGTAATCTTCATAAACTCAAAAACAAGTCCATTATCTTTAGAAAACTTACGAAGATACTCTTCTTCAATCTTACTTTCTTCTCTTAAATTATGATTAACATGACACACTATAACTATTAAATCTAACTCACTTTTTAATTTTATAATTAAATCTAACAAAGCCATAGAATCAGGACCGCCTGAAACTCCAACTGCAACAGTATCTCTATATCTAATTCCACTTTCTTTTTTTAAATAATCATATATATTATTCATACTACTCCCCTGATTTTTCTACTATTACAAGCTTATTACTATCTTTTATTAGATAAAATACACCTTTACTCTCATAACCTAAATCTTTCTCATATTCCCAAGAAGCACTTACCTTATAAGCATCATATTGTTTACTATCATAAGAATACTCTTCTTCTGTAATATAATCTATAGAAACACTATTTACTTTAGGTAACTCTTGAGTTCTATCCCCATAAACATTATTCTTAACATGCTTATACATAGTATCTCCTGCATTCATCTTAAAATTATCTACCAAATTAGAATGAATAAACTCAGTACCACCTATATCACTACTTGTAACCTTATTATCAAGTGTATAAAAATCAGTAACAAATAACTTAACCAATCCTTCAGCATATAACTTATAATCAACATCATCTTTATCAAGTATACCTTTTAACTCATCAAAATAAACCTTATAAAGCTCTGTATCCAAATCATCTAAAGTATAACCATATACCTCCATTTGATCTAAAGTAGTCTTACTAACAACAGACCTATCATCACTAACAAAAAAATCAAAGAAAACCTTAACACCAGAAACAACTATAATTATAACAGTTAATACACTTACAACAAAGTAAAACATTCTATTTTTATTAACTTTTCTTTTCATTTTATTATTTCCTTTCAATATATTCACCTTCATTTTCTATAACATTATGAACTATAATAGCCTTACTTATCTCAAGTCTTACATCTGCGTAATCTTTAATTCTTTCAATATAACTAGACTCTATAGCCTCATCTTTAAGAATAATATACTCATCCTTTAAATTACTATAAAAAACATTATTAGTAAGAACATCTCCATTTGGAAACACAACTATCTTTTCATTATTAGAAAATATATCATTACCTAGTGCATAATTATACTCTAAACCAAACATATTTGCAACAGTAGGCAAAACATCCCACATTCCCATAACATCTGTAATTTCTTTCCTAAGTTCCATATCACTTGTCCATATAATAAGTGGAGTATTTTTAATTAAATCATAATTATAATCTTCTAAATTAACATACGTTGGATCTGTCTCATCCTTTATATCTTCTGTCATAACATCATAATTATATAAAAGATTCAAATTCTTTCTACCTAGTTTACTCTCATGATCCCCATAAATAATAAACACTGTATCTTTATCTAAGTCCTGTCTCTTAATCTCACTAAAAAACACACCACCCCCCACAAAACAAAAAAGTCAAAATTACAAAAAATTACCCATATTACTATCTTCAAAAAATGGAACTGTAAAATTTTATTTTATTTCTTCTCCAAAAGAATCAAACTCACCTGTTCCCTTATCAAAAGTAATACTAAAATCTAAGTTCCCATACTTTAAAACATCTTCAAAAGGACTATGATTACTAAGTGTAATGATCGTACCCATATAATTTTTATTATTAGCTTTTATCTCTTTTAATTTTTCTACTGATTGAAGTAAAAAACTTTTATCTGAAAGACCTAAACCTATATAATCAGCATCATTAACATCCTCTGGAACAACATAACTATCCTTAGCAAAAAACTCTTGATAACCTAAAGTCTTATACATAGTCTTTCTATTCCAATAATCTGCATTATTAGCATGCATACTAAAAGTATAATAACCTTTATCATTAAATAAATTTTGAATACTCTCATACTTTCTATTATAAAAATTAACAAACACTGTTCCACTTGAACTAGGTAACAATCCTGTACTTAAAGTAAACTCAGTATCACTACTAGTTCCAACACTTATCTGAGGATAAAAACTAGAAAAATATAAACCTTCTTTAGATAACTTATTTAAATTAGGTGTTATCTCAATATCATTAACTTCTAAATCTATCAAATAATTTTGAATACTCTCAGCATGAATAAAGACAACATTTTTACCTTTAAATATATTAGTATACTCATTCTTTTCCTTTATAACATCTCTATTACTATAAAAATCTCTAAAAGATTTAGCCGCGCTATCATATCCAAACATAGTACTAATAGAAGGTTGAATACTCTGAATTAAATCATTAAATGTATAAGTATATATACCAAACCTTTGAACAATAAAATCTCTATTCCACTGCTTAACTAATCTACTTGCCTCATTAGAAGCTAAAGTAATTAACACTAAAAATATAATAACTAACCCAGTAACTCCAGTTCTTATAAACATTCTTTTATCCTTATCCTGCTTTAATATCTCATAATAATTTTTCTTTTTAGACAAGAATCTATAAATAACTATCATAATTATAGGCGCTATTAAATAAATAAAATAAACTAACTCTAACTTACTAGTAACTGAATCACTAACTTCTCCAAGCATACTCAAAGTCCCAAGCAAACTTACACTTACGAAACTCATATAAAAAGTATAATAAATATGATTTATAATACAAAGAAAAGTATAGAAAAGACTTAATAGAAAAAAATATTTAAATTGATGTTTAGGCTTTATCAAATATCCAAAAGAACCTAATAAGATACTTATAGTAAAATCACAAACTAAAGCTTTTAACTCCATGATATTACCTAAAGTAAAATATCTAAGCAAAAATCCTATAAAAACAGAAGATAAAACATACGTCAAAAACAAAATATTTGTAGATAAATATTTCTTAAAAGCCTTTAAAAAATTAATATAAAACTCTCTTAAATTTTTATAACTAAACATTTTTTTAAAATCTATACTTTTTATTTTTTTCCACATTTTTATATCCCTCGGTAACAACATTATATCAAAATAGCATTAAATTTTCAATTAATATAACTTATTTGTTACATATCTTAACACATTTATTATTAGTATTTACAATCATTTAAAACATTAATACAACTTATATTAATAAAAATTATTAATATAAAATAAAAAAGTAAGTAAATCTTACCTACTTTTATAACCCTTAACTGAAAATAATATATTCTTTAATACTTAGCAATAAATTATTGCGTGTCTGGCTTCGTATTAGTACCATTTGGATTTTGATCATTAAAATAAAGTCCACTACTTCCTAAATCAGCATATAACGTTGCATTAAATTCTTTACCTTGATCATAATTTTGATTAGAATCTGTCTCTGGAAACTTCATAGTAAGAGTATAAGTAATTGTTTGAACCTCGCTACTTGCTGGAAAAGTTTTATCAACAAGCACTTTAGTAAACTCATCTGTATTTTCTGGAGTATTCTTTTCTAAACTAAACGAACCTATTGCTCCATTACTAACTTCAGTTACTTCTCCTACTAAATCAGTAAAACCATTAGTATAATCCATTTTTACTTTAACAACTTGTTCATGATTACTAGGCGCTACTGTAATAGTAAAAGTCTTACTCTTCATCCATCCAGGTTCAATATCAGTAGCATCTTCAAAATTAGTTCCACCCTCAAACTTAATTCCACCAATTAAATCTGTAGTAGCCGAAATATCTGCAGCCGTTCCTGTCATACTGTTAGTAAAATAAGAAAAAGTAACCCCAACAGCCGTAGTAAGAACAGTCATAATAGTAATTATACTTAACATTATTTCATATCTTTTATTCTTCATAATAAACTCCCTTTCTACTGAATATTAGGATCTCCCTTTGCAACAATTTTACCCACAAACTCTTTACCTTGAAGATCATTTTGACTATTTCCACTTTCTCTAAAATCTATCTTTAATACATATTTATGTGTAACACCTGTATTAATCATACCACTTCCAATACTACCACTTACAGTAGGAATTCTTCTCGCAGAATTAACATTAACGACTTTATTTTTCTCATCTTCATTAACACTAACTCCATCCTTCTCACTTACACCACTTAACGTATACACAAAACTTTCACTATCAATTTCGTTTTTCGTAATATCCCAAAATAACGTATAATTTCCAAACAAATCCTCTTCTGGACTAGTATTAGTTATAGAAAATCTAATTTCACCTGAGTAGCCAGGCAACATCTTCTTAACATCTAAAGTATCTGTAGATTCAAACATAGCAAATACTTGTGAACTTTTCAAAATAACATCCCCATTTTCTTCATTACCGACAACAGTAGCTAAATAAAAGGAATAAGATGTTAAAAAAGCCACCGACATAAAAGATAATATTGGAATAATTGCATATACATAATATTTTAACTTACTATTTTTTTTATTCATAATTTCACCCTATTATTACTATTACCATAATACCATTTTAAGAAGAAAAACACAAGACATATAACTTACTTTCCAAATTTTTTTATATTCTAATTTAAATAATAAAACCAAAAAACTAGCCTTTAAATCGCTAGTTTATTGTTATTTTTATATAGTAAATTACTATGTAAACTATTGTGCACCTGGTTCAGTAACAGTAGTTGTACCATTTGGATTAGCATTATTATAATATACTCCTTTAGCACTCTCTAAACCACAACTAACAGTAGCATTAAATCTCTTACCTTGTTGGGTATCTTGTGATGTACCAGTTTCTTTAAAAGTTACTGAATATTTCATAGTCTTGCTTTCACCAGACCTTAATGTTCCTTCAGCAATCTTAATCCTTTGAGCTGCACCTGCTGGAGTTGTTGGTGTTTGACTTTCATCTCCATCTGAATATACAGCATAAGCAACTAATGGTATTTGGCTATTATTAGCAGCAGCAACAGTATTATCACCTGTAACATTTAAATATAAATCTTTAACTTCATTACCACTTACTTCCATATTACATACATACTTAACATCAAAATCAGATGTTCCTAAAGTAACAGTTACCTCTTTTTCATCTGTAGTTTTTCCAGGTAATATATTAGTTAAATTAAATGCTTGTGCAGTATAATTAACTTTACCTATAGTACCAGTAGTTAAACTAGAATCAGCAGCAGTACCTGTCATTGTAGTAGTGAAATACGCAAAAGTTGCTCCTATAATTGCAACTAACAATGTCGCAATTCCAATAACTGATAAGAAAATAGCTTGACCTCTATTATCGTTCATAGTCCTTTACCTCCTTTACTATATACAATCATATCAATCTTTTATAACAATTGCAAGAAAAACTTAATTCTTTTTATGACAATTTACAACAAAAATATTAACCAAAAATAATTTGTTATTTACAATTACAAAAATAAAAAGCTTCACTCTAAAGTGAAAACTAATTTATTTTACAACTACTTCTAATCTTGCAAAAAATACTTTACCCTTATCAATATTTGCTGTATTAGAATCTTTAAATTCATAATTAATTACAAAATTTTGTGTTTCCCCAGGTTTAATAGACATACCCTTTAAAACTGGACTACCATTATTTACAGGATAAGACACTCTACCTTTATTTATATCTATCAAAGTTTTACCATCTTGAACAACTCCAAAATAAAGTCTATTATCATATGAAAAACTATTTACAATATCTACCCAATTAACATCATAAGTAATTGTTTTACCACTATTATTTTTAATAGTAAATGTTTTAGTTCCTTTCCATCCTGGAACAGTCTTTGATGCTACCAATATATCATCATCTAAGAATGATAAAACCTGTCTTTCATTACTTCCATTAAATGTAACATCTTTAACTAATTTTACTTTAGTATCTATTAAATCTCTATCTGCTTTTCTATCTCCAGTTGTATCTAAATTACCATCTGCTTTACCATCTTCATTTAAATCAACATTAATATCAGGAACTCCATCTCCATCTAAATCAATATTCACATCAGGCCATCCATCTTTATCAACATCACAATTCAAATCACATACTCCATCATTATTAGTATCTTGATTAATTAAATTCTTATCTGCTTTATTATCTCCATTAGTATCTATATTAATATTTGCTTTACCATCATTATCATAATCAATATTAATATCTGGCTTTCCATTATTATTAACATCAATATTAGTTTCTGCTTTACCATCATTATTAGTATCACAATTTAAATCACATACACCGTCTCCATCTAAATCCACATTCAAAGTAGGCCAAATACCATTTTCTAACACGCAATTCAATTCACATTTACCATCACCATTAGTATCTTGATTAATTAAATTCTTATCTGCAGTTTTATCATTATTAGTATCTATATTAAAGACAGGAGTTTTAAAATCATCACCATAAGTTATATTAACATCAGGAATTAAATCTTTATTTATATCTATATTAATATCTGGCTTATTATCTTTATTTGTATCTATATTAACTTGTGCATTTCTATTACCTAAAACATCACAACTCAAATCACAAATTTTATCTCCATTAGTATCTAGATTAATTGTTGCAAGACCAGTAGCATTAAAATCTAAATTCATATCTGGATACCCGTCACCATCTGTATCACAATTTAAATCACATACGCCATCATTATTTTTATCCTGATTAATTAAATTTTTATCTGGCTTATTATCTTTATTTGTATCAATATTAAAAAACGCTATTAAAGTCTTTTTATAACCAATATTATAATCAGGCTTATTATCTCCATTACTATCACAATTAATATCACATATTCCATCTGCATCCACATCTACATTTAAATCTGGCCATCCATCTCCATCTGTATCTATATTAATAGTAAGTTCTTGAGATTTCTTAAAATAATTTAAAATAGTCCAAGTAGTAGCTATAGTTGCTCCTATAAAAACTAACAACACAAAAAACATCAATATTTTTCTTTTAGTTCTCTCTTTTTTATTTATAGGTTGTTGAAAATATAACCTATCTTCTGTAATAATTCTTCTCTTTTCTTCTTCATTAACTCTATTATCATATCTTCCCATAATTATTCTCTCCTATTATCTAAATAATATCACAAACACACATTTAAATCAAATAAATTAACTAAAATCAAATGTAAATTTAACACAAGACAAAAGAAAAACTATAATGTAATTTTTCATCATAGTTTTACTCTACCTCAAGAGGTAAAATTTGAATTTTAGTCTTAAATGTTTTATTTTTATCTATATCTTGATTCTTATCAGTATTCCTAAATTCAAAATCTAATTTATAAGTATGTACTTCACCAGGATTAATAGTTATATTATCACGCATAATCTTTCCATTTTCAAGCGCAGTTGGAACTCTATAAGTTGTTATACTATGTAAAGATTTACCATTTAAAGATAATCCATAATACAAATTATTTTCCTTAGTAAATGTATTAATAACAGCTGTCCATACTATTTTATACTTTAAGGCTCTAGTACTATTATTTGTAACTGAGAATGACTTACTACCTTTCCATCCAGGTACAAGATTTGTCTTATTTAGTGTATCTAAATCAACAAACTTTAATTCTAAAATATCAGGAATATCTTCACAATCAACATCACAAACTCCATCACCATCTAAATCTAGTTTATGATCTGGTTCACCATCTCCATTAGTATCACAGTTTAGATCACATTTACCGTCTCCGTCTGTATCTATATTAATATTTGGTTTGCCATCTCCGTCTGTATCGCAGTTTGCATCACATTCTCCGTCTCCATCTGTATCTACATTAATATCAGGTTTGCCGTCTCCATTAGTATCACAGTTTGTATCGCATTCTCCATTTCCTGTATTATCACAGTTTACATCACAGTTTCCATCTCCATCTGTATCTACGTTTATATCAGGTTTGCCGTCTCCATTAGTGTCACAGTTTGTATCACATTCTCCATTTCCTGTATTATCACAGTTTACATCACAGTTTCCATCTCCATCTGTATCTACATTAATATCTGGCTTTCCATCTCCATTTGTATCACAGTTTAAATCGCATTTACCGTCACCGTTTGTATCACAGTTTATCGTACATTGATCAGTAGTACAATTAACGTCACATTTGCCGTCTCCATCCGTATCTACATTAACATCTGGTTTACCGTCACCGTTTGTATCACAGTTCAAATCACATTTGCCATCTCCATTAGTATCTATATTAATATCTGGCTTTCCGTCTCCATTAGTGTCACAATTCTTATTACAAGTACCATCTCCATTGGTGTCGCAATTGACATCGCACTTTCCATCTCCGTTAGTATCGCAATTTATGTCACACTTTCCGTCCCCAGTATTATCACAGTTTAAATCGCAGTTTCCATCTCCATCTGTATCTACATTAACATCTGGTTTGCCATCACCATTAGTATCGCAATTAACATCGCAGTTTCCGTCTCCATCTGTATCTACATTTATATCTGGCTTCCCATCTCCATTAGTATCACAATTGACATCACATTTACCGTCTCCATCTGTATCTTGATTAGTCAAATTATCATCTGGTTTGCCATCTCCATTTGTGTCACAGTTATAATCGCAGTTTCCGTCTCCATCTGTATCTATATTAATATCTGGTTTGCCATCACCGTTTGTATCGCAATTAATATTGCACTGACCATCTCCATCTGTATCGCAGTTAACATCACAAACTCCGTCTCCATCTGTATCTACATTAATATCTGGCTTTCCATCTCCATTATTATCAATATTAATATCTGGCTTTCCATCTCCATTTGTATCACAGTTTAAATCACACTTGCCATCTCCATCTGTATCTTGGTTCATTAAATTATCATCTGGTTTGCCATCTCCTGTAGTATCACAGTTAACTTCACACTTTCCGTCTCCATCTATATCTATATTAATATCTGGTTTCCCATCTCCATCTATATCTATATTAGTATCTGGTTTGCCGTCTCCATCTATATCACAGTTTAAATCGCATTTGCCATCTCCATCTGTATCCTGATTTAACAAATTATCATCTGGTTTGCCATCTCCGTCTGTATCTACATTAATATCTGGTTTGCCATCTCCATCTATATCTATATTAATATCTGGTTTGCCATCTCCATCTGTATCTATATTAATGTCTGGTTTCCCATCTCCATCTGTATCTATATTAATATCTGGTTTGCCATCACTATCATTATCACAATTTAAATCGCATTTGCCGTCTCCATCTGTATCTATATTAATATCTGGTTTCCCATCTCCATCTGTATCCAAATCTATATCTGGCCATCCATCTCCATTTGTATCACAGTTTAAATCGCATTTACCATCACCATCTGTATCTTGATTTAACAAATTATCATCTGGTTTGCCATCTCCATCTTTATCGATATTAAATACAGGCTTATTTTCAGGATCTCCCTTTATAGAAATATTAGTATCAGGTTTGCCATCTCCATCTATATCACAGTTAGCATCACACTTACCATTTCCATCCAAATCAACATTTAAATCTGGAATCATATTTCCATCTGTATCACAGTTTAAATCACACTTACCATCATTGTTAGTATCTATATTAATATCTGCTTTACCATCTCCATCCAAATCAAGATTAGTCTCAGGCCATCCATCATTATCTCTATCACAATTTAAATCACATATACCATCTCCATCTAAATCTTGATTAATCAAGTTCCAATCTGGTTTACCATCTCCATCTGTATCTACATTAAAAATAGCTGCATGAACTCTCCCATATTTAGGATAATTAATATTAATATCTGGTTTGCCATCTCCATTAGTATCGCAGTTAATCTCACAAACTCCATCACCATTAGCGTCCACATTCAAATCAGGCCATCCATCTCCATTTAAATCTATATTAAGTCTATACTGATTTTCTCTAATATGATTAATAAAAGCCCAAGTACCAAATGTTGCCAATCCAACTAAAATAATTAAAAAAATTAAAATAATAATAAATCTCTTTTTTCTCTTTTCTTCATTACCAGGCTCTTCAAAATACAAACCATCCTCTTCTATTATCTTTCTTCTTTCCATATAAGATTCTCTTGACTGATTATTATTCATAAAATCACTCCTATTTTCTAATATAAATAATAACACAAAACAACTATTTAAGCAAACAAAAAAGCAAGTATATGTAATTCTTTAACACTAACTTGCCATATATAAATCTATCAATTCATTTTACTAGCTCTTACCTTTTCTTCTAATTCTTTAAGCTTAATAGAATTAGTTTTCTCAATCTGCTCTTCAACACTTCTATAATTTAAGCTAAGACCAATTACAAAAATAAAAGCCAAAATATAAAACCAAACCATCAAAGCAACTATAGTACTAAGCCCTGCATAATAAACATTATATCTTGCAATATGCTTAATATAATAAGAATATCCTAAAGTAACCGCAAACCAACAAAAAGTTGTAAAAATAGTTCCCTTAGTCACATACTTACCCTGAATCTTCTCATCAGGAGCAATTATATAAATAACCTTAATAAAATAAAAAGTAACAAGCAAAGTAAGAGGTAAATTAAGAACAGGATAAACATATTTTATACCTTCTACAATACTATTATTAACACCCATTTTAATCATTATATCCAAAATCTGTTCACCAAAAACTGGAACTACTAACATAAAAGTAAACAGTAAAAAAATCAAAATAGTAATAACAAACGCTTTAATTCTTCTTTTAATATAATGTCTATTTGGAATATTAAAAACTGTATTAGATGCCACTATAATAGCATCACTTCCATTACTAGCTAAAAAGAAAGCAACTAAAATATAAATAATAAATCCAAAAGACAAAGTATCTCCTGAAAATATAGGAGTTATCATTTCTAACAACTCAGAACTAAAATTACTTTCAAAAAAATCAGTAATAAAAGAAATAGAGAGATTAAAAGACCCTGCAATAAGAAGTAATATAGAAATAATAGGAACCACAGAAAGAACAAAATAATAAGCAAGTGTACTTGGTAAAGTCAACATCTCTGGCCTTTTCATTATCTCCAAAATATTATTAAAAAAATCTTTAATCTTCTCTATCATATTTATTCACCCTTATTCTTACGCATCATAATTAACGCTTCATTTATTGCATCATCAATCGTAGTACTCTCAGTAGTAATCATAGAATAACCCACACTAGCGCCATAATCATAAGGTAATCCTCTAAGCTCTTTAGACAACTTATTAACATAAGTAACTATTTGTTTATCCTCATAGCCAACTAAATATATAAGAAACTCATTACCATCTGTCCTAATAATCTCTGAATTTTCTCTTTGAGTTTTAATAAGTATAGCAGCTGCACTCTTAATCTGTTTATCTCCCTCTTCATGCCCTTTAGTATCATTAATAGCCGAAATATTATTTAAATCTACTACAACAATAGCTTGTGGATAAATCTTATTAGCTTCCCAATATGCTAAATTATCATTCAAATAATTTCTATTCTTAAGATTAGTCATAACATCCAAATACATCATCTTATCTTCTTTTTTAATCTTCTTAGTAACTTTTACCTTCTTATTAAATCTAAACAAGAAAAACGAAACCGCAAATATCAAAGCCAAAATATAAGTAATATTATTAAATATAAAATGAATAAACAAACTTGTACTAGCATCATCTAAAGAATCACGAACAGCCATATTACTAACAGAATTACTACCTAAAGTACTCAAATAAAAATTAAACATATTATTTAAAACAGTATTATCTTTATTTAACAAAAATGCATTATATTCAGAAGAAGTACCTAAATACTTAATTAAAAACTTATTTAATTTAGTACTCTTATAATAATCATAAGCACCCTTTTCCATTACTAAAATATCATCTTCACTCAAATCCTTAAACATACTCTCATAACTAGAATAAACTTGAACAGAAATATTTTTACTTCTAATAAAACTATATAACTTAGTATTAGAAACCATTTTAACATTATCATCACGAAGAGTATCCAAAGATTCATAAGGAACAACATTATTTTGATGAGTAACTATAACATAAGGAATATTTCCCAAACTCGCACTAGTTACATAATTATTATTGCTCAAATTATAATAATTCATAACAATATCTACTTTTTTTGTATTTAAAGCTTGAATCATACTATCCACATTATCATACTTAATATATTTATATGTTGCACCTGTCATATCTGCAAACAAAGAAAGATACTGATCAGTCAACCCACTAAACTTATTACCGACTTTCCCCTCATAAGGCATATTATCAATATAACCTACTATCAAATCATCCCCAGTAATACTAACCTTTTCTAACTCACTCAAATTATAAGCTGTATAATAAAGACTCAAAAAATGTTTATTAATACTAGAAAACACTTCCTCTTCCCATTTATTATAAAACTTTCTAAAAACATTTGAAAGAGTACTATCACTATCGCTCATACTAAGAACATAATGAGAATGAAGTCCTTCAATATGATAAACTATACTATACTTATTATAAACTATCTCACTAATATGTTTATCCATAGGAACAATAGCATAAATAATACTATCATTCATATCTTTAATAAGATTACCAAAACTTTCATACCCTTTATAATTTAAACCATAGTTTTTTAAATAATCTGCTACATAATCCTTATCACTATTTAACACACCAACAACTTGATTTTTAACCTGAGACAAATCTGTAACAACACTACCATTAGTACTAATCAAAACATAATGATCAGTATAAAAAACTAAATCATTCTTATCTAAAATATTCTTTTCAACAAAACTATAACCAGTATTTTGATTACTATCTCCCACACTAACTATAAAAGATAAATTTGTATCTTTCTCTAAAGCATTTAAATAATCGTAAAAAACACCCTCACCATTATTACTAAAAATAGGTAAATCTCTTTGAACAATAACTGACTGTTCCTTATTAGCATTAGCATTAATCCAACTTTTCTCTGAAAAAGAATAATTATTTTCTGAACTATTTACATAAAACAAAATACCTAATACCACTAAAAGTAAAACTAATATTAACCCACCTATATAAATATACTTTTTATTATTTTTCCTCATAAATACAAACCTGCCTTTTTAATTATTAGTCCAAATTATTTGACTATTTTCTGAATGTTTAGCTCCCATCATTGGATACATAGTTGTCTCTTCACTAGCAGTCTTACAAGTAATCATAAACTGAATATCATAAAACTTCTTTTCTTCATCACTAAACTTTTCTAAAGCCTTAATGGCAAACCCACGAGCATCTTCCTTACTCACACCATTACTAACATCTATAATAACATAAATAATTTTACCCTTAACATCTACATTAACACTCTCTACTCCACTCTCATACAAAGCCTTTATATCATCTTTAATATTTTCACTAATAGGATACTTATCTATACCATTGAGTCTATTACCATATTTATCCCCTTCATCACTATAAAACATAGAAATAAGTCCAATCACAATAGCCACTAAAGCAATTAATAAAATGATTGCCAAACCAAATAAAACCTTATTTTCCTTTATAATCTTTTTCATTCTTTTTCACCTCAGTAACTTAATTATACTATATTTTATTATATTTTACTAGTTTACATAACAAAGACTAAAAAAAGTATTAACAAAAACGCTAATACTTTAACACTATTTATTAAATAATATGTAATTAAAAGATATCTTAACCTTTATTATAAATTACTTTAGTAGTCTTATCATCTGTAAGTTGAATAACATTAACATTCATACCACTTACAGGAACTTTAAACTCAAAACTACCACTATTATTCTTCTTAGAAATAACTACATTAACAACACTAACATAAAGTTCATTACCAACTTGCTTATAACTAAAATCCTTAAAAGCTATTCCTGAATCAGTATAATGTCCTTTAATAATTACTTCACTACTTCCAACAGTAACCTTATCTATTACAATACTTGAATAATCTTTATTACCAAAAACAAACATCTTCAAATATATAAACAGAAAAACTATAACTAATAAAACAAAACCAAAAATTGACAACTTAACAAACTTATTCATATAAAAAATCCCTCAATTCCTCTTCGTTCCAAATATTAATATTAAGTCTAAGTGCATCATCATATTTTTTACCAGGATCACTTCCAACGATAACAATATCAGTTTTAGAAGAAACACTTGAAGAAGTATTACCACCTCTATCTTCTATTATCTTTTTTATCTCATCACGTGTAATAAAATCAAAAGAACCAGTTATAACAACCCTTTTACCATTTACCCTATCATCTATACTAACTATAGTACTTTCATAGACGGTATTAACTCCTAAACTAATTAACTCCTCTAATTCTTTTACTTTATCCTCATCCTTAAAATAACTAACAATACTACTAGCTAAAACATCTCCGATATCATTAATAGCTACAAGTCCCTCATAACTAGCTTCCATTAAATCCTCTAAAGTCCTATATTTCTTAGCAAGTACACTAGCAAGCTTAGCGCCTACACCATTAATACCAATAGCATTAATAAGCCTATCCAAACTATTAGACTTACTCTTTTCTATATTTAAAATCAAATTATCCACACTTTTATTTCCAAAACCTTCTAATAAAATTAATTCCTCTCTCTTTTTATATAACTTATAAATATCACTAAACTTACGTATAAAACCATAATTATAAAAATCTTCAATAATTCTATCTCCAAGACCATCAATATTCATAGCATTTCTACTAACAAAATGACAAAGACTTTCTATATTTCTAGCAGGACAATTAAGATTAACACAAAAACTTCCCACTATATCATCCTTCTTAACAAGTTCATTTCCACATATAGGGCACTTAGTAGCCATAACAAAATCTCTTTCTTCTCCTGTACGCCTATCTATTTTCGCTTCTACCACTTCAGGAATAACATCTCCTGCTTTTCTAATAGACACAATATCGCCTATCTTTAAATCTTTCATAATTACATAATCCTCATTATGTAATGTAGCCCTTGCAATAGTTGAACCTGCAACAATAACAGGATCCAAAACTGCATTAGGAGTAACATGCCCTGTTCTTCCTACTGTAAAAATAATATCATTAAGTCTAGTAAGTACCTCTGTAGCGGGAAACTTATATGCAGTAGCCCACTTTGGATACTTTGCAGTAAACCCAAGCTCTAACTGATCTTTAATTTTATTAACTTTTATAACAACTCCATCAATATCATAGGAAAGCTCTTCCCTAATAGTACTAATATTATCTATAAAATCTAAAATACCATCAACATCACTTACCAAAGCACTCTCTTTATTAGTTTTAAAACCCAAATCATGAAGAAACTTAAGAGCATCATAATGTGTTTCTATTCCATAATCAAGAGGATTTGGAATATGATAAATAAAACTATCTAACCCACGAGACGCCGCTACTTTACTATCTAACTGCCTAATACTACCAGCAGCCGCATTCCTACAATTTTGAAAAAGTGGTTGATTATCTGCTTCTCTTTTAAGATTTAACTCTTTCAATACTTTCTTAGGCATATAAATTTCCCCACG
>CANORX010000004.1 GCA_947569225.1 uncultured Clostridia bacterium | reverse complement strand
TAGTTTAGTGTTTGTGTATCTTCTTTGTTCTAAAAAGTACCTTGCTTTGTTAACTTCAAATACTTTTATAAATAGTATGCTTATTAAAAATGTTATTATATTTCCCATTATTATTAGTATTCCTATACTTACTTTTTCTTCAAATATTAGTTTATTAAGACCATTTAATATTCCAAATGTTATTGATCCTGAAGATGTTATTTCGTTAAAGAATACTGATAATACTCCATCATGGTATTTTTTTTTGATTTTTTCTTCTGATTCTTTTTCTTTTAATCCTTTGTTTAGTAGTCCGTCTATTATTTCACTATTTGATAGTTTGTCTTTATTTGTTATTATTTCTGTTACTGTTTCATAAGAGTTATCTATTTTTAATATGTTTTTTGTTGAGTACGTGAAGCCATTAGAAAGTAATATTGTACATATGAATACAAATATTACACTTTTAAAGTATCCCTTTTTTAGATTTGTTCTGGCATTTTTTTTAATTTCTTTTCTATTCATTTTACTACCCGCTTTTTATGAATTTATTTTATCATGTGAAAAAAAGGTTTTCAACTTGTTTGTTGTTAAACCTTTTAATATTTTTTATTTTAAATCTAGACGATTTATTTTATTCAATGTTAGCGTTCTTCCTAATCTACTACTTTGTAATACTTCGTATTTTTCTTCTAATCCCTTATTGAAAGAGCCTCTTTCAATGGTAAATTCTGATCCTGGTAAAAGTAGATACATTGAAGTTGGTAAGTATCTTCCAAATATTCTTTTTACTTTTTCTTCATTGTAATTTTTTAAAGTTACATAATTAGTAAATAGTATTATTGCTTCTTCGTTTAGACTATATTTTTCATATGTTTCCATATCTTTTGGTAAGTCTTGAGATCTTTCATAGAGTGATTGTTAGCTCTGTGGATTAAATAAAACAAAGTCTTGAACGTATCCATCTTCTAGTTTTACTCTTTTTATATATTCTCTAAAAGATTTTAATGTTTGTAATTCATAATTTGCTCTTCTGCAAGAGATGTTACCTGAGTTAACTATGCCAAATCCATCTATACCTGTATCGAATTTTCCATATTCAAAGTCTATGTAATCTTCAATTTTTATTTGGTCTTTATCTTGATATGATTGATATATTTTTAGCATTTTTTCTCTCTTTTTTTGTTTTGTATTATATATTATACAATTTATTTAGTCAAGCATTTAATTATTTTCTTCTAATTTTGTTTTTACTGCGTTTGTGAATTCGGGATATATTTCTAATAGGTCGTTTATTGCGCCTGTTAGTCCAGATTTTTCAAATTTTATGTATTTGTCTATTAAATCACTATTGTCTAATGGTACATTTTCAGGTCTATTAGGATATTTATATATTTTTAAATTGCCTTTTTGTTCTTCTTCTATTAAAGATTCTAAAATATTTTTATGGTATGTTTTATTTAGTGGTTTTAGTTCTTTTTCAAACGATATTACTTCTTTACTCCATAAGTAATCATAGTGTTTAAATGTTTTAGCGTCTAGTTCATATATGTATCCACCTTTATTATATATGCTATTTAATACATTTGGTCTTCTTTCTACTAAGATTAGTTTTCCATCGATATCTGCTATCATCGTGTCTAAGCCCCCATGTCCTTTTCCCACGAATAGAAGAGATACCACTTTACTAGTGGATGCATATATGCATTCTTTTTTATGTGTGCTTTTATGTGGGGTTATTTTGTCCATGTTTCCATTTGGACTTCCATGATATACTATTTCTTTCACTTTATTTCCTCTTTTTCTATTTTTATTTTTCTGTTTAATTTTATGTCCCAAAAATTTAGTTCAATTAATCCACCCATTATTTTTATTTCGCTTATAAATTCTTTAGGTAGATTTTTGATGTTTGCTACGTAATTATGATTAGGTTCTTCTAGATAACTTGCTAACCATCTTTTTCTACTAGATATTATTACTGCACATTTTTTACTCTTAAGTATGTTTTCTAAGTCTTCTATAAATTTTTCATATGCATTAAAGTAATGGTTATGCCAATTAGTGTATGACATAATTATGTCTCCATCATCTTCTAAGTCTATGTATAAATTATTTTCGTTAAGTATAGTTATACATTTGTCTTTTTCTTTTTTTATAGGATTCATTTTTTCACCACTAATATTATATCATGTAATTTTAATTATTTTAATTTTCAGTTTCTTTTAAGTCAAAGTATACATCATAATTATTTTGACTTTCTGTTTTTATAGCTTCTTTTATTTCTTCTTTTGTGTTAGGTCCAAATCCACTGAATGTTTTTTCTCCTATTATTGTAAATGGTACTCCTTTGATTTCTATGTTTAGTCTTTTTCCAAATTCTTTTAGTATTTTTTCATTTTCTTCATTGTACCATACTTCGTAGGCATATAGATTATATAATTCTTTGTATTCTGTTTCTATTTCGCTTAAGAATTTAAATTCTTCTTTACAATGAGGGCATCCATTTCCCCAGAAGAAATATATGTTTACTTTGCCATCTGTTTTTGTTACACCTTCAAGAATTATTTCTTCTTTTTCTATAGTTGTATCTTCTTTTGGTTCTTCTTTTTCTGATTCATTTTTGTTATTTTCTTTTAGTTTTAAGTATTTGTTAATCCATTCGTTAAAACCTTTTTCTGATGAAAAGTATTCTATGTCTGAGTCTTTTGTCGCATCTAAATATGTTTTCACCTTTCCTTTTTTATATAATACAAATGATGGGTAGTATGTTATTTTTTTGTTTAATGAAGTTCCTTTTATTTTGTTAAATTCAATTTTATAGAATGTTAGTTGATTAGTTTTACTATAATTTGTTACTATTTCATTAAAGTTAGAAGATACTATACACATGGGCTGGTATATGAATAATCCGAATGATTTTTTTTCTTCTGTTAGTTTGTTTAATTCTTCTATTGTTATTTCTTTTATTAGAGAAGATTCATAGTATTCGTCATTTATGTAAAATGGTCTTATTGGTATTATTCTTTTTAGTATTACAACTAATGATATAATTAGAGTTATTAAAGATATATATAATATTGCTTTTTTCATTTAATTCACCTTATTTAGTGTTTCGAAGTCTATGTTGTGATATGGGATTTTCCAAAAGTCATATGTTTCGTTTTCATTTTTTACTTTTATATTATTTTCTCCTTCATAATACCAGTATCCACCTACGTTATATATTTTGTTTTTGTCCCAACCTAAGGATATTAGCATGTTTTTAGTCATTCCTGCATATCCTCCGCCTCCACACATTAGAAAGATATTTTTGTCTTTTGGAAATAGGTATTCTAATATTTCCATGCTTTCTTCATAGTTCTCTATATACTTTCCTTCTTCAGTCATAGTAAATAGTGTTTCTTCATTGTAGGTTTCTCCTACACTTTCAGGTAATCCAGTTACATTTACTAAATAAGGATAAGGTACTATTTCAAAGCCATTAACAAATCCAGATAGATAAGAGTCTCCGCCTATGGATTCATAATTTCCTGGATCTTTTAACATTCTCATGTCTCTGTAAACTGAATCTTTTCTTTGTAAATATTTATCTATAGTCGTTTCGTTTATGTTTTTGTCTATTCCGAATGTTCCTCTCATTCCTGTTGTTATTTCTGGTTTAGGTAGCGTTTCTTCTTTTTCAGTTTTTGTAAAGAATGTTACTAAGCATATGGCCATTAGTGTGATTATTATTATGTCTAGGGTTATAATTAGATTCTTTTTAGTTTTTTCTTTCATTTTTTCTCCTCTTTTCTTGTTATTTATTTTACTATATTATTTTTCTTTTATAAATAAAAAGAGAGTTGAATTAAATCAACTTGTGGTTTAGTTAAAGTTTTTCTACAATTTTATTATTAATTTTAAATATATATTTTTTGTTTAGATATGTGGCTATTTTCTTAGGTATTGTTATAGCTTTTTCCCAATTTTTTATTATTTCTAAGTTTAGGTTTCCTTCGACACTGTAATTAAGTATTAAATTTTCTTCGTCGATTTTTATGTCTACTTTTTTTATTTTTTGAAATTCTTTATTGGTTTCATCTTGAATAGAAGAGTTAATTGTTCTATGATATGTTACGTCTAATTTATCTGCTAAGACTAAAGCTAGTCCAATAATTGATTTTATGTTATTTCCTTTGGAATGGTCTTTTATGGCATCTTCTAATATTGTTTCTTCTTCTTTTGTAATGTCTATTCCTTCTAGGTAGTTTCTAAATATTTCACTACTTATAAGTGCATGATCTATTTTGTTTGTTCCACTTTCACTTAAGCCAATATCATGAAGTAGTGCTGCACATTTTCCTAATTCGATTGTTCTTTCATTTTGGTTTAATTCTTTTAAGATTATTTCGATGTAATTAGATACTCTTTTATAATGTTCAAGACCATGTTCTCAGTCCCATTTACCATCAGTTATAAATTTTATTTTTTCTATTCTGTTAACTATTTCTTTGTATTTTGGATTTTTTAATATTGTTTCATACATTTCAATCACCTTCCTTAAATATTATAACTAACAAATTTTTATT
Source organism: uncultured Clostridia bacterium (assembly GCA_947569225.1). GTDB lineage: Bacteria > Bacillota_I > Bacilli_A > RF39 > UBA660 > MGBC139354. The sequence continues at coordinate 12,446 of CANORX010000004.1, read as the reverse complement.
CACAAAGCATTTCTTAATATACTGCCAGTTTTTTAAATTATTGACTTTTGTATTTTCTGTGGTACAATATAGTTAGAGGGGTGAAGTTATGAATAGATTAGAATCTAGTAAAAGTTTTAATGAAAGGTGTCTTAAATATTTTCAGGAAGTAAAAAAAGATTTAATAAAAAATTCAGAGTATATTTTAGAGTATAGAAAAGGTACTGATGAAGAAGAAAGGATGATAGATGAGTTATTTGTTTATTTATCTTCTTTACCTGGTTTTGGAGATGATGATTTAGAGTTTTCTCAGAATAGGTTTGATAGATGTTATAATTTATCATTTATAAGTGATGGGATTTATATAGAAATTATTCTAACTTATGTAGTTGATACAACTTATTCTTCTGGTGTAAGAGACGTGCTTGTTCCTGTTATTAAAATTAAGTCTAAAAAAACTACTTATTTTTATGAAAATGGTGATTTAAATTCTATAGTTTGTTATGATGTTTTAGATATTACTTCAAATGGTATTTATGGAAGAATAAGTAATTATGATAAAGAAGGACAAATTTTTAAAACTTTAATTAAGGGTGATGTAGTAATTCCTGATGATAGAAAAAATGAAGCTAGTTGGTTTCAAGATATGAGTAGTGCAGATTTACTTAGATTATCATTAGGTGTTAATACTGAATTAGGAGTTAATGGTAGTAAACTTAAAAAATAATTTATTAGAGCTAACTTTTATAGTTGGCTCTAATTTTATAATGATATATAATGGTAGTTGGTGAAGTTAATGTTTAAGTATAGTTTAGATAATAAAAGGTATCATACTTTAAATTATTTTTATAGAAGTAAGTTTAATTCTAAGGTTTTTAAAGTGAGTTTAAATGCAGGGTTTGGGTGCCCTAATAAGGTGAATGGTAAGGGGTGTATTTTTTGTAAGAACGGAAGTGGAAATAGTTATAAAAATCTTAGTTTGGTGGAGCAGTTTGATCTTGTTAAAATACCTTTGGATAAAAAATGGCCTAGTAGCAAGTATATAGCTTATTTTCAAGCGGATACTAATACTTATGAAAGTGTGGATGTATTAAGAGAAAATTATGAGAGTGTTCTTAGTTTACCTAATGTGGTTGGTATTGATATTGCGACTAGAAGTGATGCACTGAGTGAAGAGGTTTTAGATTATTTAAGTGAACTTAATAATAGGACTTTTTTGACAGTTGAAATAGGGCTACAGTCTAGTTATGACGAGACTTTAAAGTTAATTAATAGAGGACATGATGTTAAGAATTTTGAGTATGCTATTAAGAGATTACAGGAAAGAGGTATTTTTACAGTCGTGCATATTATTAATGGTTTACCAGGAGAGACTAAGGATATGATGGTTAATACTGTTAAGTATGTTAATAGTCTCGGCATTCAGGGTATTAAGATTCATATGTTATATGTTAGTAAGGATACTCTGTTAGAGAGATTATATGAGAGTAAGCCTTTTCATATTTTGACTAAGGATGAGTATATCGATATTGTTTGTGAGCAGTTAGAGTATTTAAAAGAAAGTGTTGTTGTTATGAGAATTACTGGGGATCCTGTGAAAGAGGATTTAATAGAGCCTCAATGGTTATTAAAGAAGTTTGTTGTTTTAAATGATATAGATAAGGAAATGAAAAAAAGGAATATTTTTCAAGGTGATAAGTCTTGTTAATATTCCTTCTTTAAAATCTATTTTTATATAATTCTTCTTTTATTTTTTCAAGTTTACTATTTTGTGCTTCTATTACTTTTTCTTTTGCGTCTATTGCTTCGTTTATTTCTTTTATTTTATCATTATTCATTTTAATTAAGGCTTCTTTTTCATCATATACTTTATAATCTAAATCATCATATATTTTATTTAATTCTTTTATTCTTGCTTTTAATTTCTTTCTTGTTTCTTTATCTCTAAATGAGGTTTTTGATTTTGTTATTCTTAATTCGTCTAATTCTGTACTTACTTTTTCTAATTCTTTTTCATTTTCTGTTAAAGATTTAGGTTTTAGAAATTCTAGTTTCTTTTTTTCTAAGCCTTCTATTTCTTTTTTTATTGTTTCTATTTTTTCATTTATAGAAGTTACTTCATTATCTAGCCTTTCTTTTTCTTCTTTATGTTCTAACCAATATTCATTGTTTTTATTTAGGTTTAATACTGCTATTAATTCAATTATGCTTTCTAATTGATTTTGTGAATTTTCAGTAGTTAAGTAATCTTTATAGAATATATAGCTATTTAGACATCTTAAGAATTCTACAGAAAATATGTCGTCTTCTAAATTTTCAAAATTATTTAGTAGTTCTATTAAAACATTATTTAAGGCCAAGGCTGTTGTTTGTGTTCCGTTTTTAAATGTTTTTAAACTATTTTTAGTGATTTTTTCTGCTTCATTTCTATAATAGGTTGCATTTTCAGAGTATGTATCTGCTAAGCTACCATAGGAACTGGCTAAGGAGTATGAGTCTGATGTAAATAATGTTCCAAGTCCTTGCAATGATTCACTTAAAGCTTTACTTGATTGATCTTTCGCTTTTTTTATATAGTTGTCTGCTATTTGTGTTTGTTTTTTGTAATAGTCTATATATGTTTTTAGCATTATTTGTCCTACGTCTTTTAGCTCTTCTAGTATTACTATGCATTCATCTGCTAATTTTATGTCATCTTTAAATTCTTTGGCCATTGTTTTTATGGCTCTTTCAAAGTCTTTTGATGCGCTTAGTATTTTAGGTTCATCTATCGTAGATTGCCATGCCATAGATAATCCTTTGTAAATCATTGCTTCATAGTTATTTCCATCAACGTTTAATACTTCTAAACATAGTTTATAGCATTCTTCTAAGTTTTCTGCCTCGTATTCACTTTTAGCATTTTCTAATTTGTAATTAGTTTCTTCACTTTTGTCAATTGTTATTTTTCCTTTTACTTCTACAGGTCCATCAATCATCATTTTTTTTGCTTCTTCTACTGAGTATTTTGTTCCACATGATTGACATTCAAATAGACCATCGTTTTTTACTATGTCGTTGCCTCCACACATTTCACAAGTTATTTTTTTCATTTTTCTTCACCATCAATTCCTAATAAGTTTTTTTTCAGTATTTCGTATTCTTCATCAGTTATGTATTTTTTGTTTTTCATTTCTTCATATTCTTTTAGTTGGTCTATTACTTTTTTGTTGTTTTTATTTTGTTTTATTATAGTTTCTTTTTCAAAGTATTTTAGTGATATTTCTTTTAAGTAATTTATAATAAATATATATAATAAAAGCATTATAATTTCTTCTATTATTATAATTGATGGCGATAAAAATCTAATGTATGATAAAGAAGATGTTGTTAATGAACTTATTAAAGCTACTATAGTTAATATTAATGGTATGTACCAAAAATTTTGGACTAGGTTTATATATTTATTTAGTTTTGTTTTAGTTATTATTAAAATCATAATTAGTATTAATCCATCTCTTAATAAAGGAACTATTATTTTTATTATGTTTTCATAATAATATCCTCTTAAAAAATGGATTATTGGTATGCTACATAAAAGTATAAATATCCACATTAAAATATTTAATCTTTTTTTCTCTTCTATCATTTTATTTCACTCCTCTAAAAAATTCTTTTATTTATATATTTTACATTTTTTGTTTCTTTCTTCTAATAGTAGTGTTATTTCACTAACTAATACTTCTTTTTCTTTTGAACTTTTTAGTTGTTCAATTTTATTTATTATGTTTTCTTCTATCCCTTTTAGTTCATTACTACTATATGGGTCACTATATTTTATTTTGTCTGATAGTTTTATTAATTCTTTTTTAATAGTTTGATTGTTTTCTTTTTCTATTAATAAGTCTATTTCTATTTTCATGTTTTTTATGTTGTTTACTTTGTTTTTTGTTTTGTCATTTATGTTATTTATGTAATTTACTGAGTTATTTAGTAGTATTAGTCTAATTATATTAATTGTTATTATTAGTGTATTTATTATTATTGAAAGCCAAGTTGGAAAGTCATTTATGAATTTTGTTATTAGAGTTATTATTATTAATGTTATTATTAGTGATATGTTCCAATATATAAATGATATTCCTATAAAGTTGTTTTTTTTGTGGTTGTTTTTTTCTAGGTATTTAATTATAAATATTTGTGATATTAAAGTAATCATTGTTAGTGTGTATGAGATAAAGAAGGATAAGTTATAAGTAGATGGTATACTAAAAAATATTATATTAACTGCAATTGTTATTATTAGTAGTATTAAGTAATATGTTTTATTTTTCATATGACTCACCTTTCTTTTCCACATTTAGCACAGAATTTTTCGTCGTTTATAAATTTGTTACCACAGTTGGTGCAAAATGTTTTTATGTTATTTTCAGGTGTTATTCCAACGAAAGCATTTGTTACGTTTGTGTTTACTTTTTCTGCTATTGTTCCACTTACTCCACTCATCATTCCTAAGCCAATTCCAGCATTAGTGTATTGTCCAGTAGCTTCGTTATTAGCGGCATCTTGGGCAACATCAAATCCTCTTTCTTCTTGGTATGTGTATCCTTCTTGTGTTCTTTTTTGAGCGATTGCTTTTGTTTGTATTATTAATTTTTCTGCTTCGGTTTCAGAGTCAATTATGCTTACTTTTTTTCTTATGTTTGCATCCATTACGTCTGCATATTGTCTAAAGTGTAGTTCTTTAAATGTTTCGTATTGTTTGTTTCCATCTGGTTTTAGTATAGTTGTTACTACAAATTGATTTAAGTTTATTCCATAGTTTTCAAAGTCTTTAGATAGTTTATTTTTTAATTCTAGTGAGAATTCGTCTAGTCTTGCATCTACTTCAAATATGTTTATTTCTTCTTTTTTCATTGTTTGAGCGATGTAGTTTTTTACTTTAGACATTAGTATTCCTTTAAAGAAGCTTATTAGTTTTTCTTGGTTTAATATGCTTTCTGTTCCAACTAGTTTTATTAGTAATTTTCTACTATCTGTTACATTTAGACTCATTTCACCACTTGCGCCTATTGATAATGGAAAGTTGTATTTTGGATCAATGTAATCTACTTTGCTGTCTGTTCCCCATTTAATTGCCATTTGTTCTGTTTTATTGATAAAGTATACTTCGCAGTGAAATGGTGTTTTTCCATCTGTTGGTATATTTATTGCTTTTTTTAGTAATGGTATGTTTTCTGTTTCTAATGTGTATCTTCCTGCTTCAAATAAGTCTAACGCTTGCCCATTCATGAAGAATATTGCTTCTTGGCTTTCGTGTACTATTAGTTGTGTTTGGGTGTTAAAGTCTTCACATGGATGTTTCCAAATAAATGTTGTGTTGTCTCCTTCGTATTTTAAAATATCAATTATCTCCATATTGTCCTCCAATAAACTTTTTATGTTTCTATAATACCCCCCCCGAGTACGTTGTCAAGTGAAATGATATTCTATTTTATTTTTTTATTTATGATATGAAAAAAGATACACTTTTTGTGTACCATTATTATTGTTTTGTTATTTTTTTATTTATTATGTTACATATTAATTCGGCTGTTTCTTCTATTTCTAGTATGTCACTATTTATACATAAGTCATAATTGTTTGGATTATTCCATTCTTCATTTGTGTAATGTTTGTAGTGATTACTTCTTAGTTTATTTATTTTGTTTATTTGTTTTTCTGCATTGTTTTTGTTTAGACCATAATATTTTGTTGCTCTTGTGATTTTATTTGGCATGTCATTATATATAAATATTTTAAATGTATTTTTGTCATCTTTTAGTATGTGGTTAGCGCATCTTCCAATTATTACGCATGATTCAGTTTTTGCTAAGTCCTTTATTATTTTTGTTTCACTCATGAATATTTCATCACTACTAGTTAGTCCTCCATAGTATCCACTATTAAGAGTGTCTAGTGCGTTTCTTTTTTGTTCATTTTCTTCGATATATTCTTCTTCTAGTCCTGTTTCTTTTGCAACTTTATTTATGAAGTTTTTGTCATAGAGTTTTATTCCTAGTTTTTCTGCAATTAGTTTTCCAATATATCTTCCACCTGAACCATATTCTCTTGCTATTGTTATTATTATTTTTTCTTTTGTGATTTTTGGTGTTGTTTCAAGTGTGTCTTCTTTCATTTCTTTTTTGGTATCATTATTTAGGTTTTTGTTTTCTATTAGTAGAAGTATTACAGATATTAGAAAGGCTATTGAATCGGCTACTGGTCCACTGTAAAGTACTCCTTTTAATTCAAAAAAGTGACTTAGTATTAGCATGGATGGTATTAGAAATACTATTTGTCTTGATAGTGAAAGGCTAGCACTTTTTATGCTTTTTCCTATCGCTTGGAAGAATATGCAACTTGCAATTTGCATCCCATTACATATTACTAACATAAGATATATTCTAAATGTTAGACACGCGAATTCTATGTAATTTTTATCACCACTTCCAAATAGTAGTATTAGTTTGTCAGGTATTGTTTGAAATAGTATGAATGATATTATTGTTATTATTAGGCTGATGCTAAGCACTATCTTTAAGGTTTCTTTTACTCTTTTGTATTTTTTTGCTCCATAGTTAAATCCAAATATTGGTTGTGCACCTACTGAAAGGCCTATTATTATGCTATATAGGATTTGACTTATTTTCATTACTATTCCTAATACTGTTATAGGTATTTCACTACCATATTTTGTCATGCTTCCATATTTTCCAAGTAAGTTATTTTGAACTGCAATTACTATTACTATGCTCATTTGCGTTATGAAACTACTTAGTCCTAAAGCTAGTACTTTTTTTGATATTTTGAAGTTTAGTTTAAAAGATTCTTTTGTTATTTTTATTGTTTTAAATTTTCTTATATATAATATATTAAGTATAAATGTTAATATTTGACTTATTATTGTCGCTAGTGCTGCTCCTGATACTCCCATATCAAATATGAATATAAATATTGGATCTAATATTATGTTTAGTACGGCTCCTGTTATCATTGAGATACTAGAGTATTTTGGGTTTCCATCTGCTCTTATTATAGAGTTTAGTGCCGTTCCTATTATTACAAATGGTAAGCCATATGCTATTATTGTTCCGTAGTCAAGTGCATATTCTTTTAATGCACTAGTGCAACCAAATAAGTCAACTAATTCAGGTAAAAAGATTATTGTTATTAGTGTAAATATTAATGAAAATATTACTGATAGTATTATTCCATTTGTTACTCCTAAAGATGCTTCTTTATTCTTTTTTTCTCCAAGTTTTAGGCTTAGATATGCTGAAGCGCCATCCCCAAACATTAAAGAGAATGCTAAGGCTATGATTGTTATTGGAAATACTACATTTGTAGCTCCATTTCCTAACATTCCTACTCCGTTACCTATGAATATTTGGTCAACAATGTTGTATAGTGAGTTTACTAACATTGATATTATACATGGTATACTAAATTTGATTATTAGTTTTTTTATTTTTTCTGTTCCAAGTATGTTTTCTTTTTCCATTTTTATTACCTCCATCTTCTTTTAAGAAATAAAAACATATCAGTTAAGATATGAAAGTTTTACTCATCAGTTAAACTTTAAATATATTTCTTTAATGCTTTTACATTTTATGAAAATTTTTGATAAAAGTCAATTGTTTTTTTATTTTGTGCGCAGTTATTATTGTGTAACTATTTTTGTTTATTGTTATTATTTCGGCTTTGTTTTCAATGTAATAGTTTTTTCCTTTTAATGTTATTTTTGAATTTTCTTTTTTTATTATTTCTTTACAATATTCTACTGGTTCGTTTTCTATTTTTAAGTTTTTCTTTATTCTTTCTTTTCCTAATTCTGTTGTGTGAATTTTATTTATGTTTTTTATTAGCTCATTTTTCATAATGCTCTCCTTTTGTGTTAATTATATCAATTTTAAAATAAAAGATAAACTTTGGTTGTAAGTTTATCTAATCAATGTTTATAAGTTCATATTCTCTTGTACCTATTCCTTCTTGTTCGGCACTTATTATTGTAAGTAGTCCATTCCTACTTTCTATTCTTTCTATTAGATGGTCTTTTCCTGGGTCAGTGCTTTTATATACTAGGTCTACACATGCTTGGTCTAAGGCAACTGGGTCAGTTGATGCAAGTATTCCTATGTCATTTATGCAAGGGTCTTCTGCTACTGCACAACAGTCACAATCTACTGACATATTTACCATAGCATTTATGTATACTATTTTTCCTTTGTAGTAGTCATCTATTGTTTTTGCTGAGTCAGCCATTCCTTTTAAGAAAGAATCGTGGTCAGCTCCCATTAGTTCTTCAAATGTCGCGTTTTCTATTCCGCTTGTGTGAATGTATCCTTTTCCATTTGATGAAGCTAGTCCTATAGATATGTTTTTGATAGCTCCACCAAATCCACCCATTGGGTGTCCTTTAAAATGTGATAGTACTAACATTGAGTCATAGTTTTTCATTTTTGCTCCAATGAAGTTTTTCTTTATTACTAATCCATTTGGATTTTCTAGGATTTCTTCAGCATCACTATCTAATATGTCAACATTAAAGTATTTACTCCAACCGTGTTTTTCCATTAGTTCTTGGTGTTTTTCAGTTGTGTTTCTTGCTCCTTCATATGCTGTGTTGCATTCTACTACTGACCCATTTACTTTTTCTATTATGTCACGCACAAATTCAGGTTTCATATAGTTTTGGTTTCCTTCTTCTCCTGAATGAAGTTTTACTGCTATTTTTCCTTGTAAGTTTACTCCTAGTGCTTCATATAGTTTTACTAGGCTTTCTCCTTTTATTTCTTTTGTAAAGTATACTTTTGATTTTTCCATTTTATTCATTCCTTTCTTTCTTTTCATTTTATCATATGAAGTTTACTCTAAGTCAAGATTTTATTTTTATATTTGGATTTTGCTCTAAGAGAAAATTAGAAAAGTCAATTGTTTCTTGTATGCTTATGCTAGCTATACTATCAATTAAAATTTTATATTGTTTGTTATTTAATATTGTTATATAAAGATATTCTTCAAAGTTAGAAGGCTTATCTAGTTTTAGTTGTCTTTTTATATATATTTCTTTAATTTCTGCATAATTAAAGTGCCTTACTTTGCTTTTACTATTTTTTTCATATTTTAAGTTGTTTAAAAAACGTATGATGTTTAAAGCTAATGTATAATAACTATTAAGTATACTAGAATATCTGTCTTAAATATTTCTATGTATTCTCTAATGAGTAGTTGTTTTCATTAATTCTTTATCTTTTTTATTTCAATATGCTTTCTTCTGGTAATATGCTGCTAAGTGAGATTTGGTCTACTTCAAAGTTTCCATCTTTTTTTATTGTGATTAGCGTTCCACCTCGTTATTCTTTTTTTGTTTCTATTCCTGGATATGTTAGTCTTATTCCATTGTATGTAAGAGATATGTTGTTTAAATGGTCGTGTCCACAAAAGATTCCTTTTGTGCTTTCTAATTCTACTGCTTTTTCAAATAGTTTGCTTTGATAGTTAGATGTGCATATTGCTTCATTTTTTTCTCCTATGGTTCCAAAATGGTATGTTATTTCATTGCTTCCTTGTTTGTATAATTCGTAGGCTATTTTATATTCTTCTATTGGTATGTGAAAGAATAGTAGCGATTGGACTTTTTCTCTTTCTTGTTCATTTAATTTTTTGATATTATTTTCATACCATTCTACTTGATCGTCGTGTATGTAATCATAGTCATTTAAACCATTACCTGTGTAAGAGTTTGAGTCTAATATAAATAGTGCTTGTATTAGTTTGTTATTTTTATCTCTTAGTTCTATTATTTGATTGTTTCTTCCTGTTATGTTGGGTTGAGTGTATGGGTAAAGTAAGTTTTTTGAGTTTTTGTATGATAAGCTTTTAAGTAAGGAGTTCACTTCTCTGTCTGTTAGTTTTGCATAGTCTTCTGTATCGTGATTTCCATAAGCGAATGCCCAAGGGACACCTATGTTTCTCATAAATGACGCAAATTCCATTATCGGTGCATTATTGTTAAATGATAGTGACATCATTCCTACTGGGAATACTAAGTCTCCTGTTACTATTACTAAGTCAGGTTTAGTGTTTTCTATTAGTGTATATACAGAGTATAATGCTTTTTTATCTTTTGTTAGTGAAAAACTGCTTCCACCTAAGTGTATGTCTGTTAGTTGTAGTATTTTGAAGTTTTGTTTTTCAGTTTGTATAGTATATATTCCTGTTTCATCATTGTATGTTATAGTGTCTTGTTTTATATCAACTGTTGGTATACTGTTTATGTAAGGCTGTAATAACCAAGAGTCTACGTTCATATATGTGAATAGTGAGAATATTATTATAGATAAAGTTACACTTAGTAGTCTTTTTTTGTTTAAATTAATGTTTTTAGTTACTATGTTTTTTCTTATTTTTAGTATGTAATATATATATGTTAATGTGTATATTATTACTGAGATGATTAGTATGTAAAAACGTGTGTCTTTGTTAAATAACGTTGATATTAAAAGTGTTATTATAAAGTATATTGTTCCAAATGTTATTATTTTTATAAGTTGTTTTTTGTATTCTTTTTCATATTTGTTATCCATTATGCTTGATAGGTATTTATTAAATAATATGTTTTTTATTATGCATATTAGTGTTACTTCATATATTGTTATATTATACATAAATTTGTTTATTATTTCATATGGTCTAAAGTTTGATGTTAATAAAATAAATATAGATATTCCTAGTATTATAGAGTTAATTGTTTTTTTATGATATTTATCTGATAGTTCTTGTAAGTAATCATAGCTTTCTACTGAGTATATTATGTTTGTTTTTATTTTTTGTTTTAGTTTTTTTATTAGGATTATTGTTATTAATAATAGTAGTATTATGTATGAAGGTGATTGGTAACAAAATGCTGACATTATGAATGTTAATGTAAATACTATAAATATGACTTATAGTGTTTGTTAGTCTTTTTGTAGATTTAGTGATTTTTTTAATGTCTTTGTTAGTCGTTATGTTCGTTACTTCTTCCCATTTTTTTATTTCTTCTTTTGTGTATCCTGCTAGTATGCCTGCTTTTTCTAGTGTTCCATAATTTTTTAGTATTGTTGTTATGTTTTCTAGGTGGGTTAGCTTCTCTTTGTTTTAGTTGTATTCTTTTTCAAATGAAGTTTTTATTTTGTTTCTTATTTGGTTTTGTTTTTTTTGAATATGGAATACTTTTAAATAATTCATTTATTATATTTTCTATGTTCATTTTTTGTTTACTCCTATGTTTTATTTTACTATTAAATTCATTGTTGTTTTTACTGATTTAAAATTCTTTTTTGTATATAAATTTCGTGCTTTTATGTTAGTATCAAATACACTTATTTCTATTATTTTTACATTTTGTTCTTTTGCCCATTCAATAAATTCTGTTATTAGTTTATCTCCTACTTTCATATTTCTGTATTCTTCTTCTATATATAAAGCGTCTATTTGTCCGACTTTTTCTTTTGTTGTATCTCCATTTTCTTGTATAAATCCATAGATGTATCCTATTATTTTTTCTTCGATTTGTGCGAATAGTATTAAATGACTAGGATTGTCTATAACACTTTCGTAGTAATAGTTAACTGTGCAGTTTTCATTGATATTATTATCAAATTGTTTTTCGAATCTAATTAGTTTTGTTAAGAGTTCGTTTGCAATGTTAGTTTCTTCTGTTTTACATTTTCTTATTTTTACTTCCATTTTATTACTCTCCTTAGTCGTTTGTTATGTCTCCATTTCCATTTACTGGTATAGGTTCGCCTACATAGGTTGACTTAGGTTTTATTATGCTTTTTATTATGTCTTTGTTTCTTGCTAATATTTCTCTTATTTCTCTTTTTATTTGTCCTTCATGTTTATTTATGCTTGAAGAGTATCCGTAAGCTTCTAATCCTAGAGCGTTTGCTATGTATAGCGACCTGTATAAGTGATATTCTTGTGTTACGATTATTATTTTTTTTGCGCCAAATATTTCTTTTGCTCGATAAATGGAATCATATGTTGAAAACCCTGCGTGATCCATAAATATGTTTTCTGATGGTATTCCTTCTTCTATTCCATAGGTTTTCATTACTCCTACTTCGTTATAGTCTTTTTTTCCGTGGTCTCCTGACATTATTATTTTTGGACTTATTCCTTCTTTGTAAAGTTCTATTCCTTTTATTAGTCTTTCTTCTAACATTGGGCTAGGTTTACCTTTATTTACTCCCGCTCCTAGTATAAGTATGCAGTCTACATTTTCTATTTCTTTTAATTCATCTAGTTCTAATATTTGTTTTTTTGTGCTTAGTTTTACATAAAGGCTTAAAATACATATTATAATTATTCCTATTAGTATTATGAATATTATATATTTTGATATTTTTTTTATTTTGATTTTTAAACTCTTTATATATATTTTAAAATATAATAAAAAA
>CANORX010000003.1 GCA_947569225.1 uncultured Clostridia bacterium | reverse complement strand
GGTTCACTAAACCTGACACAAGAACAAACAGAACATCAAATAATAGTAACAGCAGAAAATGGTTCAACTAGAACATATAGAATAACAATAATAAAAGTAAAAGACACAACAACAGTAGAAGACATAATAAACAAGCTATCTGTAAAAGTAAATGGTAACATAATGAATCACATAAGCCCCGACACACGTGCAACACCACTAAAACAAAGCATACTAAAAAACAGTCCAAACGCACAAGTAACAATATATAACAAAAATGGAAGCGTTATAGAAGGTGGAGGGCTAATTGAAACAGGTGGCTCTATAAAAATAATCGCACCAAGTGGAGAAACAAAAACATTTACAACAGTAGTAACAGGTGACACAAACGGAGATGGAACAATAACTATATTAGACTTACTAAGAGTACAAAAACAAATACTAGGGTCAACCACACTAAATAGTGTAGATATAAAAGGAGCAGACACAAATGGAGACAACAAAGTTGACTTATTAGACTTATTAAGAGTACAAAAACACATATTAGGTTCAATAAAATTATAAAAGGAGAAAGAATGAAAAAAGGATTAACTAAAATACTAACACTCATAATACTAGCCGCTACCACTATGATGATGCACATGCCAAAAGTACAAGCCGCTACTGCCACATTCTCTGTTAAAAGTAGTAAATCTACAGTAGTAATAGGAAGCACTTTTGACGTAACTATAACAATCTCTTCTAGTATAAACATAGGAGCATGGAAATACACAGTACAATATGATACAAGTAAACTAAAACTAGAAAGCGGAGACATAAGAGTAGCAGAATCATCAAGTCAAGGAGGACAAAAAAGTATAACATACAAATACAGATTTAAATCCATAGCAAAAGGTACTAGCACAATAAGTTTAGCAGCAGTAGAATGCCTAGCCTATGACGAAAACACAATGTCTATAAATAAAAGAAGCGCTAAAATAACATCAATAACACAAGCAGAATTAGAAGCAAGCTACTCAAAAAATAACAACCTAACTAGCTTAGGAGTAGAAGGATATGAACTAAACGAAACATTTAACAAAGACACATTAGAATACACAGTAACAGTACCATCAGACGTAGAAAAAATAACACTAACAGGAGAAATAGAAGACAAAAAAGCGAGTATAGAAGGATTAGGAGAAAAAGAAGTATCTGAAGGAGAAAACAAATTTGACATAACAGTAACTGCAGAAAATGGAACTACAAAAACATACATAGTAAAAGTTAACGTAAAAGATGACAACCCTATAGAAGTAACAATAGATGGACTAAAATACACAGTAGTAAAACGAGCAAGCACACTAACGCCCCCAACAACCTTTGAACCAACCACACAAAAAATAAATGACATAGAAGTACCCGCTTTCAAATCAAACATAACAGGATTCATACTAGTAGGCCTTAAAAGTGCTGAAGGAGAACAAAACTTATACATATATAACGAAGAAAACAACACATACACTCTTTATAGAGAACTGAAAACAGAAGGAATATTACTATATCCTACCACATCCAAAATAGCCCCAAAATATTACAAAAAAACAAAAGTAACAATAAACGGTGAAGAATTAGAAGCATATCAATATGATGGAATAAAAGACTATTACTTAGTATATGGAATTAACATAGAAACTGGAAACGAAGGATTTTTCCAATATGACATGGTCAATAACACAATAACAAGATATAATGACAAAATAATAAATGAACTAACAAAAAGAAACGAAAACTATCTAATGATAATAATAGTACTAGGTGTAGAAACAATAGTAATGATTTTAATATTACTAATAACACTAGTAAAAAGAAACAAAAAACAAAAAGTAAAAAAACCAACATTTAAAGATTTCGAAAAAGAACTAAACGAACCAATAAAAGAAACAAAAAAAGACACACCAAAACAAGAAAATACTAATGTTGAAAAAGAAAAAACAGAAGAAAAAGAACCAAGAAATAAAAAAGAAAACAAAAAAAATATCAAAAACAAGCAAAAAAAGTAGTATAATTAATTATCGCAAAGGAGAAAACGATGGGTAAACTAAAAACATATAAAATTATAAGTGGAATACTATTAATACTCACAATAATTGCAGGAGTAGGAGCCATATACTCTTTATACCTACTAACAGGAGTAGAAACATTCTATAGAATTATGGTATGCCTACTATTAGCAATAGGACTAACCACACTAATATATTCACTATTAGATAGTGTAAAATACTATAAAAAGAAAAAATTCATAATAACATCAATATTTTCTGGACTATTTATAATCCTAAGTTTAATAATAGCTATCATAATATTTATAGTATATGGAAAACTTAACAACACCAACAGAAAAGAGGATGACTTACACACAACAATATTACTATCAATAGAAGAAAAAGCAGAGTTAGAAAACCTTAGTGAACAAAAAATAGGAATAATAGAAAACACTGAAGACATAGAAGGAAACATACTACCCAACGAAGTAATAAAAAAATACAAACTAAACAAAAACAATGAAATAAAACAATACACTGACTCAATATCACTACTAAGTGCACTTATAAAAAAAGAAGTAGACCTAATATTTATAAGCAAAGACTATCAAATAATGCTAAAAAACATAGAAGGTGTAGACAAAAACCAAAAATTCTATGAAATAGCCAAATACGAAAAAAGAATCAAACAAGAAAACGATGGAGACAACGTAGCCGCAGACCCTAGCAAATTAAACAAACCTTTCACAATACTTTTACTAGGTGCAGATAGTGACGAAAAAAGTTTCAATGGTGACACAATAATGTTAGTAACATTTAACCCACAAACACTAAACGCGACAATGTTTAGTATACCAAGAGACACATACGTACCGATATGTAATGCATACTCAAAAAAATGTGGCGCAGAATCAAAAATAACACACTCGGCATGGAGTGGAGCTAACGGAGTATTAAACACAGTAGAAAACTTTACGGGAATAAAAATAGATTACTATGTAAAAATAAACTTCAAAGGACTAATAGACCTAGTCAATATACTAGGTGGAATAGAAGTAGACGTACCAGTAAAATTCTGTGAATCAAATGAAGACAGACTAATAGGACCTGAATATGAAATATGCCTAGACAAAGGAATACAAACACTAAACGGACAACAAGCCCTAGCGCTAGCAAGACACAGAAAAACCTTACCACTAGGAGACTTCCAAAGAGGGCAAAACCAACAATTAGTAGTAGAAGGAATGATTAACAAAGTAAAAACAGTTAGAAGTGTCAAAGACTTTTATAACATATTAGACACACTAAGTAAAAACCTAGAAACATCTATGACAACTGACGAAATGTTAGCCTTCTATAACATAGGCAAATCAATATTACTAAAAGACGAAGACGTATCAATAAACATCACAAAAACATTCCTAACAGGTTACGACTTATACATATATGAAGGATACTCAAACACATACACATTCCAATACTACAAACAAAGTCTAAATCCAATAATAAAAGCAATGAAAATAAACCTAGGATTAGAGCCACTTGAAGAAATAAAAACATTCTCATTTAACATAAAAGAACCATATGAAAAAACAATAATTGGATACAAATACTACTCTGAACCTAGAAGAACTCTAATACCAGACTTCACAGAATACTCACTAGCGGGAGCAGAGGCTTGGGCTAGTAGTCACGGATTTACAATAACAACCACAGAAACTATTGCAGGAGACTATAATGGTCAAATACTCGCACAAAGTGTACACGCAGGCACATTATTAGAAAAAGCTCCTAAAACAATAAACCTAACAATATCCAAAACAGGAAGTAGCGATATAACAGAAGAAGATCCAAAACCAGATCCAAAACCAGATAAACCTGAGAAACCAACAGATCCAGACATACCAGGATTACCAACAGATCCAACCGAGCCAACAGACCCTGATGATAACGAAAATAACACAGGAGGAAACACAGATAATCCAGATGTACCAGGATTACCAACAGACCCTGATGACAATAATACAGACGAAGATAATGAGTAGAAATACTCATTTTTTCTTTATTAAGAAAAAAAGACATGATATAATAAAACTAATAAGGTGATAATATGAAAATAACAAAAAAAAGTGAAAACCTAATAATAATATCTTTATATTTAATAACACTATTTTTAGGAGTACCAACATTCTTTAACATAGAATTTATAGATAAAATAAGATACTCATTAATAGTAATACTACCAGGACTAATATCACTATTTATAATATATGACAACATAAAAAATCTTAAAATATTACTAAAAAACAAAATACCTTTAACACTATACATACTCTTGGTAATTTGGCTATTTCTAACATTCTTATTTGGAATAAAAACAGGAATAGACTCACTAAAAGGACTAATACACTTTGGAGTATTACTAACACTATTACTAATACTATTTAACTCTAACATAGAAGAAAACACACTAAAAAGAATAAAAAAACACATATTCATAACATTTGGAATATGTATGACTTTAGGAATACTACAATACATAATGAAGTACAACTTAAACATAGCAAACAACGACAAATACCCAGGAATATTAGGAAGAATAAACTCAACATTTTACATAGCAACAACATTAGACAAATACATAGTAATAATGTTTCCTATAATAACTTACGAATTACTAAAACAAAAAGACAACAGATATTACAAACTGCTACTAATACTTTCCACATTAGGAATAACATTTACATTCTCAAGAAGCGGACAACTAATATATCTAACACTAAGTTTCATATTCTTTATAGTAACAATATTCAAAAAACAATTTAAAAACACACTACTAATAACACTACTAATAATAAGCATGATACTAATCCCAGGTGCAAAATATTCTGTACAATCGGCATTAAACTACGCTTATGACACCGTGCACTTACCAAAACCCTTAAGAGTAAACTTTCTAAAAATATTAGGAAGTGACTTTGAAGAAATAGAACCAGGAGAATGTGTAGACAATGACTGTGTGGGCGACATAGAAGGCTCTAACTTCTTTAGAAACTATTACATGAAAGTAGGAAAAGCCTTCATAAAAGAATATCCAATATTTGGAGTAGGAATAGGAAACGCAACTTACCTTTATGAAAACCAAAATGCAAAAGAATATCTAAAAAACGATAAAATAATAAGTGATGAATACCCATACATGTATCCACATAATTGTTACATACAACTAACAGAAGAAACAGGTTACATAGGAATAACACTAATAATAACATTCACACTATCTCTTGCAATACAAAAGCTAATAAAAACAAGAAACAAGAACAAACTATACTATTACGTAATACCATTAGTACTACTATCACTATTTGTAGGATGCATAACAGAAGGACTATACTACACAAAACAAGTAATATACTTATTTGCAATTAGCTATGCAATATACTGTAACCCAAATAAAGAATACGAATAAAAAACTCAACATAAAAAATGTTGTTTTTTTTAAACCCCTAACGTGATATAATCTAAATAAAGGAGTATAAATGAAAAATCATATAAAAAGACAAATGCTAAGAATAAGAATTTATCTAATATTAGATGCTATAAAAAGAACAAAATACATAATTAAAAAAAATGTATTCTATAGTGTAGGAAACAACTTTTTCTTTCAACCAAGAAAAATACCAAGCGAACCAAAACTAATTAAATTTGGAAACAACGTAACAGTAGCAAGTGACGTAACATTTATAACTCATGACATCGCTCACCAAGTACTAAATAACCTAAACAAAGGATGGTTTAATTACTTATCAGGACCTATATCTGTAGGAAACAACGTATTCATAGGAAGTAACACAGTAATACTACCAAACATAAAAATAGGTGACAATGTAATAATAGGTGCTGGAAGCATAATCACAAAAAACATAGAAAGTGACTCTGTAGTAGTAGGAAACCCAGCACATAAAATCTCAACATTTACAAGCTACTTAGAAAAAAGAAGAGAACTTAACGAACAACTAATAAACTCAGAAGAAATAGAAAAAATATGGAATAAATTTGAAGCAAAAACAAACAAATAAGGGAGGTTAACAATATGAACCTAAATGTAAACGGTCATAACGTATTTCTAATAATAACTGTAACATTTATCGCTTCTCTCATTTTCGTATACCTAGCAAAAACTGTAGCTGAATACATAGGTGCAATAGACATACCTAACAAAAGAAGCGCACACAAAAAACCAACTCCTTTACTAGGAGGAATAGGCATATTCCTATCATTCTTACTAGGATACATACTATTTGGACCCGAAAGCACACTAATGCTATCAGTATTAATATCTTCATTTCTAATACTACTATTAGGAGTATTTGATGACATAAAACCAATAAAAGCCAGATACAAAATAATAATGCACATACTAGTAGCAATAATAGTCGTATTTTATGGAGGCTTAGAACTAACAAGAGTAGACTTATTCTCTTTTGAAATGGAATTTGGAGTATTAAGTCCATACATAACTATACTAATAATAATAGGAATAATAAATGCAATAAACCTTATAGATGGACTAGATGGACTATGTGCAGGAATATCATCAATATACTTCTTAACAATAGGAGTAATAGCGCTAATACTAAATAATTTAGGAGGGCTAGACATAATACTATCATTCATAATGTTAGGCTCAACACTAGGATTTCTAGTATATAACTATCCACCTGCAAAAATATTTATGGGAGACACAGGAAGCACTTTCCTAGGACTAATGATAAGTGTAATAATGTTGCTAGGATTCAAAACGGTCACACTTACCTCTCTAGTAATACCACTTATACTACTAATACTACCAATAACAGACACACTATTTGCAATAATAAGAAGAACATTACAAAAAAAATCTATAGGAGAAGCAGACAAAGAACACATACACCATCAACTATTAAAAAGACTAAGCACAAAAAAAACTATTCTAGTAATATATGCCATTGACATAATATTTAGTATAATCACGATATTTTATGCAATAGGAATAAGAAAAGAGATGGTAATATTTTACATAATACTTGTATTCATATTACTATTCCTAATATTTAAAACAAATGTAATATTTACAAAAAAGGAGAAAAAATGAAAATAACAATACTAGGGGCAGGAGCTTATGCAGTAGCATTAGCAAGCATATTCCATAAAAATGGTAATAGTGTTACACTATGGTCTCATGATGAAAACGAAAAAAAAGAAATAGAAAAAACAAGAAAAAGTTCCAAACTAAAAGAATATATCATACCTAAAGAAATAAACATAACATCTAACTTAGAAGAATCTATAAAAAACGCTAATCTAATAGTAATAGCCGTACCTGCACATGCAGTAGAAGAAACAACAAAAAAACTAAGTGAACACATAACCAAAGACTCACATATATTAATAGCTACAAAAGGAATAGAAAACACTACTTGTTCACTCATGACAAACATAATAGAAAAACACATAAACACAAATAAAATAGCAGTAATATCAGGCCCAACATTTGCAACAGACATAATAAAAAACTCACCACTTGGGCTAACTTTAGCCACAACAAACAATAAAACAAAAACTTTAATAAGATCACTAATAGAAAACAGTACTGTAAAACTAAGAACAACAAAAGACATAATTGGAGTACAAATATGTGGTGGAATAAAAAACGTAATGGCAATAGCAAGTGGAATACTAGAAGGAATGAAAGTAACAGACTCTACAAAAGCCCTATTTCTAACAGAAATATTAAATGACATAAAAGACTTAATAGAAGAATTGGGAGGAAACAAAAACACAATACTATCCTTGGCAGGATTTGGAGACATAATACTAACATGCACTAGCACTAACAGTAGAAACTTCACATATGGAAAACTAATAGGCGAAGGAAAACTAAAAGACGCAGAAGACTATGCAAAAAACACAACAGTAGAAGGACTATACACTTTAGAATCAATTAAAAAATTAATAGAAAGAGAAAACATAAAAAAATATATAATAGAACTAATAAATGGAATCATAACAGGAACAAAAGACAAAAAAGAAATACTAGAATTTTTAATATTTAAATAAATATTAAAAACTTAAGACTTTAATTTGTAGTGACTAATAGATTTTAAAATAAGCTTAAGTTAGATTTGACAATTAGTATAATATAGTACAATCCTTTTCGAGAAAGAAAGAGGGAGTAGTATGTCTAATTATGAATTATGGTTGAGTATAGAAAGGACCAATTAAATAGCATAGAAAATGTTTTAAAAAAAGTGTCAAAGTTAATTGCTTTTATAAGAGTTTATGGAGCTTTATATGCTGATTATTACTATGCATTAATTTTAAATATTAACAATATAAGTGAACGTTATTTAGAAAATTTTGACGCTGAACTTATTCATAGACTATACAATATTTATTTAACTGCAAAGCAAGAAAAAAAATCAGAAAGAGAAATTTTTGAACAATTAAGAATTGTCTTATACAAACTTCCAGCGTTTACTGTAATGGAAACAAATAATAGAAGATTAAGACACCAATAATTGAATTTTAAACCAATATATTAAATAGTTAAAATGGCATGTAATCAAAGTATATATGTCATTTTTTATTGTAATAAAAACAAATAATTGACATAGCAAAAACTAAAAACATTTGTAATAAACCTTAAACATAGAGTATAATCTAAATAGGAAGTTGAGAAGTATGAAAGAAAAAATAAGAAAAGCATTTAAATACATAAAAAAAGCACTACCTTACACTATATTAATTATCTCTAACATAATCTTTTGTATTGCCTACTACATACTAAAAGTATTAAAAGAAGTAAACTTTTATGAAATGATATACTATTTCACGAGTGACACTGCAGGCACAAGTCCAGACATAATAATAGACGGAATAAAAACTTGTTTTTTTATATTCATAATAATAATGATAATAACACTAACACCAATAATAAAAATTAAAAAAATAAAAATACTATCTAAAGAATTAATAAAAAAGAAAACACTTTACTCAGTTATATTACTAATAATAAGCCTACTACTACTATTAAAAACAATGAACTTTGATGAATATATAATAAACTCAAGTAAAAGTAGTGACATATATGAAAACTTATATAAAAACACAAACAATGTAAAAATAACATTTCCAGAAAACAAAAGAAACCTAATAATAATATATTTAGAAAGTATGGAAACATCATTAACTAGCGAAAAAAATGGTGGAGCCTTTAAAACATCAAGAATACCTGAATTAGAAGAAATAGCCTTAAACAACTTAAACTTTTCAAACACAGAAAAATTAGGAGGTGCACATACCCTAACAATGACAGCATGGACACTAGCTGCTTCAGTAGGTGGTTCTTCTGCCACTCCACTTTTACCAACAATAAGAAATGGATACAGAAAAGTTGAAAAATTTATGCCTAGAGTAAAAACATTAGGAGACGTACTAAAAAGTGAAGGATACAACCTAAAAATAATACAAGGATCAGACATAAACTTCGCTGGAACAAAAGAATACTTCAAACTACATGGAAACTATGAAATATTTGACTTAAACACTGCAAAAAAACGAGGATACATAGACGAAGACTACTTTGAATGGTGGGGAATAGAAGACAAAAAACTATTCAAATATGCAAAAACAGAAATTGAAGAATTAGCGAGTAGAAACGAACCATTTCAAGTAACACTTTTTACAATGGATACACATTTCAAAGATGGATACCTAGACGAAAGCTGTAAAACGCCATTTATAGACCAAATGTCTAACGTATATGCATGCTCATCTAAAATGACAAACGATTTTATAAATTGGATAAAAGAACAACCATTCTACGAAAACACTACCATAATATTACTAGGAGATCACATAACAATGCAAAACGAATACTATAACGACTATCAAAACTACACAAGAACTATATATAACGCATTCATAAACACTCCTACCAAAACAACAAACAATAAAAATAGAGAATTTTCAGCGTTAGACATGTATCCAACAATATTAGCAAGCATAGGTGCCGAAATAGAAGGAGAACAAATTGGATTTGGAGTAAACCTATTTTCGGAAGAACAAACAATGATAGAAAAACTAGGACTATCAAAATTTAACCATGAAATTCTAAAAAAATCAGACTACTACATGAAAGAAATACTAAGTGATTCCATCCTTGAAAAAAATAAGTAATTGACTATTAAACTATACTTAGAGTATAATCTAAGCGAAAGGAGCGTTTTTTAAAATGAATCAAATACTATCAATATTATTCCCTGCAACCATGGGAACACTAATTTACCTAAAAAATATAAAAGAAAACACATTACAATCAATACTAGCATACATGATAAACGTATTACTAACAAACATAAGCGCCTACGCTTACTATTACTACATAAAAGACATAAAAAAATTCACATTCTCTAACATATTCACAATTAAGTATGCCCTAATATCTATTTTAATCTCTATACTAATAGGAATAATAATGACCATAATAAACAAAAATATAAAACTAAAAATAGAGGTAATAAAAAATGAAAAAAGAAATAAAAACAAAAAAAATAATAAATACAATTCTAAAAATAATCAATAACTTACTAACATACACATTCCTAATAGTATCTAACATCATATTTTGTATAATATATTATATATTAAGAGTATTAAAGGAAGTAAACTTTTACGAATTAAAATTCACTCTAACTAACAACTTGTCAGGCACAGGAGACGAGATGATAACTGATGGAATAAAAATATGTTTTCCTTTATTTATACTACTAGCATTTATTATGATTATCCCTATAACAAAAAGTAAAAAAACACAAATATATATAGAAACGAAAAAAAGGAACATAAACATATATCCATTAAAACTTAATAAAATAAAAATAATATATGCCCTAATAATATTAATTGTGAGTATCGTAGCATTAGGAAAAACAATAAAATATGATAAATACCTAGAAACAATAAACAAAACAGGGGACATATATGAAGTTTACTACACAGACACAAACGAAGTAGAAATAACATTTCCTGAAAAAAAGAGAAACTTAATACTGCTATACTTAGAAAGCATGGAATCATCACTTGCAAGTAAAGAAAGTGGAGGAGCCTTTGACATATCTAGAATACCTGAACTAGAAATATTAGCCTTAAACAACCTAAACTTTTCAAACACAGACAAAATAGGCGGAGGGTATAATTTGGACTTAACAGCATGGACTATGGCTTCACTATGGTCAACCACAACAGGAACGCCGTTAGCTAGTAACATGTCAGAAAACTATAAAAACTATGAAGAATACATGCCAAACGTAAACGCCTTAGGAGACGTATTAAAAAAAGAAGGATACAACTTAGAAATAATACAAGGAAGCGTTAAAGAGTACGCAGGAGTAGACAAATACTACAAAACACATGGAAACTATCAAATATTTGACGTAAAAACAGCAAAAGAAAGAAAATACATAGATGAAGACTACAGTCAATGGTGGGGTTACGAAGACAAAAAACTATTTGAATATGCAAAAAAAGAAATAGAAACACTAGCACAAAAAGAAGAACCATTTGCCATATCAATTTTCACAATGGATACACATTTTGTAAACGGATATCTAGATAGCTCATGTGCAACAAACTTTAAAGACCAATACTCAAATGTATATGCTTGCTCTTCAAAAATGGTTAATGAATTTATAAATTGGATAAAAACAGAACCATTTTATGAAAACACTACCATAGTTGTAATAGGAGATCACTTAACAATGCAAAACGAATACTATGATAACTACAAAGACTATGAAAGAACAATATACAACGCTTTTATAAACACAAAAACAAAACCAATAAAAAATAAAAACAGAAAATTTTCTTCATTAGACATGTATCCTACAATATTAGCTAGCCTTGGTGCAAAAATAAAAGGAGAAAAACTTGGATTTGGAGTAAACCTATTTGGAGAAGAAAAAACACTAATAGAAGAATTAGGAAAAGAAAAATTTAACGAAGAAATATCAAAAAACTCTGAATACTACAATAATAAAATATTAAAAGAATAAAAAAACTTTACAAAAAAAACAAAATAACAAAAATAAAAAACAAATAACAAGAAAATATGATATAATATTACAAGAAAGTGGTGAAACTTATGAAAGTTATAGGAGTCTATAGAAAATGTGATTTTGTCACTATGGCAGGAACATGTTTTGCAATAACAGGAATAATATTAG
This sequence comes from uncultured Clostridia bacterium, assembly GCA_947569225.1. GTDB lineage: Bacteria > Bacillota_I > Bacilli_A > RF39 > UBA660 > MGBC139354. Next base: position 5,728 of record CANORX010000003.1, on the reverse strand, counting down.
CTTCTAATATACAACCAACATATGCTGTATTTTGTCTAATGATGGCAGCAATGTGTGATGCCTTTGATGGAGTAGTAGCTAGAAGATTTAAAAGCTTAAAAGAGCAAGAAATATATGGAGTAGAATTAGACTCTCTAAGCGATGCAATATCTTTTGGAATATTACCAATGATGATAACAATTAGCATGACACCAAATCCAAACATAATAACATACATAATAAGTGTATTCTTTTGCCTATGTGGAGTAATAAGACTAGCATACTTTAACATGTTAACAACAACAAAAAAAGGAAATGGAAAAGAATTTATAGGACTACCTATAACTGCAAGTGCAATAATATTTCCTTTAGTATACTTTATCTCATACTATTTTAAATTTAAATACGCATCAATAGTTTTTCCATTAACATTACTAATAACAGGACTACTATTTATAAGCCCATTTAAATTAAAAAAACCAACAGGAAGAGAAAAAGCAGCTTTATCTATAATAGGACTACTAATAATAATACTTTGGATTATAGCAAAAAACTTTAAGTAACTAACAAAGTTACTTTTTTCTTTAAAATGTAAAACAAATATAAAATTTTAAAAAAGCGCTAAAAATAAGTGGTATAATAAACATAACACCTCAGGAGGTAAAAAGTAGTATGAAGAAAGTATTATATATAGTTGTTCCATGTTATAATGAAGAAGACATGATAAAAATAACAACCGAAGAACTAACAAAAAAATTAGAAAGTCTAATAAAAGAAAAGAAAATATCAAACAAAAGCAAAATAATGTATATAAATGACGGTTCAAAAGATAACACATGGAACTTAATAAAAGAAATAAATAAAAATAACAAATATGTAACAGGAATATCATTATCAAGAAATAGAGGGCATCAAAATGCCTTGCTAGCAGGATTAATAATATCAAAAAATAATGCAGACATAATAATTAGTATGGACGCTGACTTACAAGACGATATACACGCAATCGATCAAATGATAGACAAATATAATAACGAAAACTGTGAAATAGTATATGGAGTCAGAAACAAAAGAAAAACAGACACATGGTTTAAAAGAATAACTGCACAAAACTTTTACAAATTCATGAAAATAATGGGAGTAGAAACAATATATAACCACGCAGACTTTCGTCTCACAAGCAAACGTGTAATAGAACATTTAGAAAACTATGAAGAAGTCAACCTATTTTTAAGAGGAATATTTCCTCTTATAGGATTTAAAAGTAGTATAGTATACTATGAAAGAAAAGAAAGAATAAAAGGAGAGTCAAAATATCCATTAAAAAAAATGATAGCATTTGCACTTGATGGAATAACATCATTTAGCATAAAACCGATAAGACTAATACTAGCATTAGGAGTACTAATATTTATAACAAGCATAATAATATTACTATACTGTTTAATAGCAAAACTAACAGGAAACGTAGTAGACGGCTGGACATTTATAGTAGGATCAATCTGGCTTGTCGCAGGAATACAAATGTTTTCAATAGGTATAGTAGGAGAATACATTGGAAAAATATATAGTGAAACGAAAAAAAGACCTAGATATATAATAGAAGAAAATTTAGAAGAAAAATAAGTGATTAAAATGATAAAAAAAATAACAAAAAACAAAATATTAATGGCCTTCATACTATCAGCACTATTAGGAACTTTAATAATACTACCAAACATAATAATTAACAAAGGAATATACTCCCTAACAAAAGACTTCAATTACCAACAAATCCCCTTTGGCAAAATAATGAATTATTTAATAAAGAATGGAGAAATATATTGGACATGGAATAATGACTTAGGGAGTAACTTCATAGGAACATTCAGCTTCTATAACCTCTTTAGTCCTTATAATTTAATAAGCTTTATATTTCCTGAAAACATATATGAATACATAATAGGCCCTATATACATACTAAAATATGCCGTATCAGGCTTAACTTCATACTTATATCTAAAAAGATATGTAAAAAACAAAAACTATGCACTAGTAGGTTCATTACTATACACTTTTTCAGGATACATGCTAACAAACACACTATTCTATCACTTTCACGATGTAGTATCATTTTTCCCACTATTACTATACTCATTAGATGAACTAATATATAATAACAAAAAGAACAAATTCACACTATCAATAGCATTATGTGCTTTCACTAACTGGTTTTTCTTTATTGGCGAATGTGTATTTCTAATACTATACTTCCTAGTAAAAACATTCACAAAAGACTATAAAATAACAAAAGAAAAACTATTAACAATAATAATAGAAGGAACAATCGGCTGTGCTCTAGCGAGCATAGTACTAATACCTAGTGCACTATTCACACTAGGAAACACTAGACTAACAAATAATTGGTCAATAATTGAAATGCTTTTTTATCCACCTGTAAATTACATTGAAATAATAAGAGCAATAATATTCCCTTCAGAAGTAATGAACATAAGAGGAATACTAACAAACTATAACTATAAAAGCATAGAACTATATCTCCCTATTATAGGCATAACTTTAGCCTTCTCATACTTTATAAAAAACAAGAAAAAATGGGAAAGCATACTCATGATTATACTAACAACATTTATGTTTATTCCACTACTAAACAGTAGTTTCATACTATTTCAAAACAATTACTACGCAAGATGGTTTTTCATGCCAACACTAATACTATCACTAATGAGTATAAAAGCTTTAGACAAAAAAGAAAGCATCACTCCTGGCATAAAAGCAACAATAACACTGCTACTAACATTCATTATCATGCTAATAATATACAAAATATTTGGAAATATAATAAAAGACTTACCATACTTTATAATGATGATAACATTCATGTTAATAAATCTAATACTAACAAACATAATAATAAAAAAGGAAAATAACACCAAACTACTTATAATAGCAATATTCATATTCATAACAATATGGGGTAACTTTAATGTATATTACTACAAAGAAAAAAACATAAACACAAAAGACATGTACTACACATACCTTAAATCAAACGAGTTACTAAACATAGAACCAAACACAAGAACCAACTCTACATCCACATGTGACTATAACTATGGATACATGCTAAAAAATAACAACATAAGAACATTTAACTCAAACATAAACTCTAGCACATTTGAATTTTATAAAACAACAGACAAAGAAAGAAAAGTAAAAACAAAAATAAGCGTAAAAAATAAAAAACTAAATGACTTCTTAGGAGTAAAATACATAATAAGTTGTAACAACGAAGACCTAACAAAATATGGATACACCTTATATGAAACACAAGAACCATATAGAATATATAAAAATAATGAATACATGCAATTTGGATTTGGAATAAATGAATTTATAACAGAAGAAGAATACAAAAAAATGAAAAAAGAAGACAGAATTAGTATCTTAAACAAAAAAGCAGTATTAACAAGTGAACAAATAGAAAAATACAAAACACTAATAGGTAAAAAAGCAACATATAAAAAACAAGAATTTGAATTTACTAAAAACGGATTTACTTCTACAATAGAAACAACAGAAGAAACTTTAGCTATATACACTATACCTTATGACAAAGGATGGACAGCTTTTATAAATGGTAAAAAAGTAAATATTGAAAAAGTAGATAATGGCTTAATTGGAATAAAAATAAACAAAGGAATAAATAACATAAACTTTAAGTACAAAACACCTGGCCTAAAAACAGGACTTATAATATCAAATATATCGTTAATAACATTTATAATATATATAATAATTAACAAAAAAAGAGGTAAAAAGAATGAACTTAATAAATAAAATATACAAAAAAAACGAAGAAATAATAAACTACATAATAATAGGAATACTAACAACACTAATAAGTCTATTAACATATTACATCTGTGTAAAAACATTCTTAAACCCAAACAAAGCTATAGAACTACAAATAGCAAACATAATATCATGGATAACAGGAGTATCTTTTGCCTACATAACAAACAGAAAATATGTATTCAAAAGTAAAAACGAACAAATATCAAAAGAAATAACAACATTTATAACATCGAGAATATTAACATTATTAATAGACATGTTTTTAATGTATATACTAGTAACATCACTAAACATAAATGACAAAATATCTAAACTAACAGTACAAATCATAATAATAATATTAAACTACATTTTTAGTAAACTATATGTATTTAAAAATAAGAAATGACAAATAAAAATAAAACCTATAAAATGAACTATAAAAATTCACTTTATAGGCTTTTGTTATGTTTTTATAAATTATAAAAGAAAGTTAATGATTTTATGCTTTTAAGTGTCTTAACTTCAAATAAAAATATATAATAAATATATCAAAAGTGTTGCAAGTGATATACCTTCGTAATAAAATTATTTTAGAAATGGAGTGATACCATATAGCTACTATGAGCATAAGATTATCAGATAATGATAAAAAAGAAGCAGACAATCTTTTTAAAAAGTTAGGAATTACAACTAATTCAGCAATCAATATGTTTATTAAGCAAAGTATAAGAATGCAAAGTTTACCTTTTACACCTTCGTTAAATGTTCAAAATCAAAAACTTATAAAAGCAATAGAAGAATCAGATGTTATTATGCAAGAATTAAAAGAAGGGAAAAGAAAAGGCTATACCGATTCTGATAGTTTATTTGTTTCACTTGATAAATGATATATAAATATAAAGTCGATTATACAAGCGATTTTTAAAAAGAATATAAGAAAATAAAGAAACAAGGTAAGAATCTTAATAAGATTAGAATTGTTATAGACCAACTTGCTTGTGGCAATGTTTTAGAATCAAAATATAAAGATCATAAACTAAGCGATAATAAAATATACAAAAATTGATATATACTACAAACTATATAATAATGATAATACTATTAAATAGCATAGTATTTTTTTTCTATTTAAAACTAATAAAAAGTTACCTAAAAATCATCAAAAATTGCACATTAAAGAAAAACATGATAAAATTTAATTATAGAAAATAACACCTTTAAGAATAACAAAAAGGAGAAATAGAATGAATGAACTAATAAGCATAATAATTCCCGTGCATAATAGTAGTAAATACTTGAGTAAATGTCTAAAAAGCATAACAAACCAAACATACAAACAACTAGAAATAATTGCGGTAGAAAATGGAAGCACAGATAATAGTTTAGAAATACTAAAAGAATATAAAAGAAAAATAAAAATAGAAATACTAAAAGAAGCAGGACTATCAAAAGCTAGAAACAGAGGATTAGAAATAGCAAAAGGAAAATACATAGGATTCATAGACAGTGATGACTCTGTAGAACCAAACTTTGTAGAAGAACTCTACAACAACATAAAAGAAAATAACTCAGACATGAGTATATGTAACTATAAAGAAATACATGAAGAAAAAAACAAAACTAATTTAATAAATGTCTATCCTAATGAAAACATAACTAAAAATGAAATAGAAAATAACTTAAACGAATTTAACTATAGCATTTGGAACAAGCTATACAAAAACGAAATAATAAAAAACAACAACATCAAATTCCCAGAAGGACTAAAATACGAAGACATACCATTTGTATTAAAATATCTAATAAAAACAAACAAAATAACAAAAACTAATAAATACTTATACAATTACAAAATACATAAAAAGAGTGAACAAACAACAGTAGACAAAAGAATATATGATATAATAAA
>CANORX010000002.1 GCA_947569225.1 uncultured Clostridia bacterium | reverse complement strand
TGGATTCCATATCAAGGAACTAGAGTTAATACTCGTAAAGCTGTTCCTGCTATTTTTAGACGTAATAGTCTTACTATTAGCTATTATGACGCTGAACATAATCTTTCTGTAACTGAAAGTTATATAGGTAGTAATCTACAAGCTGGTGTTGAAACTAGTTGGGTTTCTGATGATAATTGGACAAAAATTCTTAGTGAGAAGTATCTTGAAGAGAATGGTGCTAAGATTCCAATTGCTGATGGAACTATTGATTGGGATATGCTTAATGAAGCTCTTAAACAAATGATTGCAGGAAATGGTAAAGTTAATATTATTAATTATCCCGATGAAGAAGATATTACTATTAGATTAAATCCAGGTTGTTGTAATGTTAATCGTCTTAGTCTTAAAGATAGACCTTATGAGCCTGAATATAAAAGTGGTAAAGGATATAAAATAATTCGCAAGGTCTTACTCCCCGTGGAGGATGATGCTAGTAATGCAGAACAGCTTTTATTTAATGGTTTTCTTGATGATACTTATTGTGAACAATATGGTCAAATAATTCTTAATACTGATAAATATGAAGTTATTAGAACAGATTTAACTAATACTGCTGGTATTTATTATGATACTTATCATAAATTATTTGTTCTTAGAGTTAAGACTATTAATGATGGAGTTGGGTTCTATAATTATTATACTAGATGGACTATTGTAGAACCTACTGATAGAGTTCATCCTCTACGGGGGGTCAACACTGCTGACTATGGAAATAGTGAAGATTATAATATTTATAATACTTGTCTTTCTGATGAACGTCCAAGACTTGGTATTATATATGTTAATTCAGTAGATAATATTAAATATTATTTTAATGAAGAAAATCTAGTTCAAGTTAAGAATAATATTTATCTTAATTATAAAGCTGTTCTTACTCAAGATATGGTTAACGAAGAAAATATTCGTTATATTATTCGTTATGCTTTTGATTTAAGTGGTAAAACTATTACAATGCCTACTGGATGTGAACTTGTATTTGAAGGTGGTATTATTGAAAATGGTACTATTGATTTAAATAAATGTAAACTTACAGGTATGGTTGGTGAAGAGTCTGAATATCTTCCTAATGTAACTTGTAGTAATTGGGCTAAAGGTCAGATTGAATATCGTAATGGAAAGATTTGTTATTGGAATGGTACTGAATGGAGAGTAATGGGAGATACTTCTTCATTTGATAGTTATACTAAACAAGAAATTAATAATTTACTTAAAAATTATTATACTAAGTCTGAAACTTATAATAAAGAAGAAGTTAATAATTTACTTAATGGATATGTTACTAATGATACGTTTAATAACTTTAAAAAAGAAATAAATCAAACTATTACTAATAGTGTTAATCTTGATAAGATTCAAAAAGCTATTAATGATGGATGTGGAGTTAATATGACTATGCCTAGTGCGAATAGTAATAAACTTAGTCTTCCAATTTGGACAGGAACTGCTACCCAATATGCAACTATTACCCCAGTTGCTGGAATGACTTATAATATTATTGATGAATAATGAGTTTAACTCTTGGACGTCAAGGAGGAATTGCTCAGCCTCTTAAGAAACGGACAGTAGGTCAAACTAATATTGCTCATGTTTATGATGGTGCTAATCATATTTGGCCTACTTCTGTTATTCATTTTAGTGATTTTACTAGTGTCCAACTTAGATACATTTGGGGTAGTGATGATGGTCGAGATTTGGACACTAAATCATATTATGTTAATTCTCCTATTAATAATTTAAACTATGTAGCTGTTGGTTGGTCTTGGAATTTAAGTCAAATTCCTTATCTATATTGGGGTGGTGATAATACTGATTCAGGTGCTGAATGTGTTATGTTTAATATTGAATCTATGATTGACCTTGAAGATAAAATGCCTGATATAATGAAAATGAATCTTTGTGCTAATTGGTTTGGAAGTTTGAGTAGAGGTCATGTTACTGTTGAATGTACTGCTTATAAAGGTGGTGTTATTGTTCATGCTTGGCAATTAAAGAATAATGAAATTGATATTGATAATAGAGGAATGTTTATTTTTCCTTTGGCTGATGGAACTATTAATATGCCTGATGGACATGGTGGTTATAAAGAATGTTGGTATGGTGAAGTTGTTAAAAGAGTTGCTAAATCTAATAATGAAGTAAAGTACTTTAAAGTTAATCCTGTTAATGATAAAGTTATTGGTTTAGATGATATTAAAATAATTCGTCATGGTGGTGGACTTGTTCATGGCGATGGTTATTGCTGGTATGAAAATAAGCCTAATGATAAATATAAAGTTTGGAATAATCAAGTCAATACAACTGGTACTCCTTTAACTCTTGATAAGCCAACTCTTAATATAACTAGTGATGATAATTATAGTTATGAATATCATACAGTTTTGTTAAATGAAGATAACACTGTTTATAATGATAATTATACTGATAACTATGAATTTAGATTTGGTTTTGTTGCAGGTAATTCTGAATTTAGAGGACAACAAACTATTCAATGTTATGTTGGTACACAAGGTGGTAAAGCTGATGATGGTAAGACTTCAATAGGTGAAATAAAATATACTAAACTTAATAAAATTGGTGAATTGACAATATATAGTCCTATTGAAAGTTAAATTAATGCTAATTACCAAACAAAAATAACGCTTAAACCGTTATAGATTATGTAGTTCAAACTACAAGTATTAATCTATTTTTTTAACTTAAACCTTAATTTATTATGCAAGTAATTGAAAAAGTGAAAGTTGTTCCAGAGGGCTATAATGGTGCTGGAATGAATTATGAGGTGGTAATCGTCTTTTTATTTATCTAAATTTTAGTATGGACAAATTTATTGATGTAATTGTAGATGGAATTCTTAGTAATTTTGATTTTGGATTTATGTTTATTGTTAATGTTCTAACTTATATTATTATTAAAGTTATTGATTACTTTAATGGTGATAATAAAGTTCCTACTTGGCAAAAACGATGTGTATTAGTTATAAGTATTTTTACTATGGCTATGATTTATATCGCATCTGGGTATGATAATACTATTATGCTTGTTAATAGTGCTGTTCTTGCTCCTGTGTTTTGGAGTTGGGTTGTTAGTCCTATTCTAAAGAAACTTGGAGTTGGCTATAAAGATATTGATAATACTATTGGTTAAGATTGTATAAGATTGATTAGCTAGGTTTGATTGACTAATTCAAGCCTGCTCCATCCTCTACGGGGAGTATAGCTTGCCAAATTTGGCTAGTTTTAAACCTAGCTGATTAACTATACACGATTGAATAAAAGTCTTACTATAAGCCTAAAAAGTGGCTCTATGGACGTACATAAATATTTACAATATTAAATTTTAAAATAGTAAAGTTATGAGAGTTATTAAGACTAAACATTTTCCTTTTAATGGTTATAAAGCTATTAATCTTTTTGGTATTGTATTTACTAAAGGAGAATTAAATAATAGAGAACTTAATCATGAAGCTATTCATACAGAACAAATGAAAGAGATGTTATATATCTTTTTCTATATATGGTATGGTATTGAATATCTTATTATAAGACTATTTCATATTAAACAACATGATGCTTATAAAGATGTAAGTTTTGAAGAAGAAGCTCATATTAATGATGATAATCTTAATTATATTAGTAAACGTAAACATTATACTTGGACTAAATATCTAGGTATTAATAGTTCTAAAACTGCTTAATTAAAAAATGTTAATAATATTGTTAAACTACTTGTTATTAATAATATAATTTATATTTGTAACAAACTAAATTCTAAAGATATGGAAGATGATAAAAGAGTTAATTATAAGTTAGATGCTATTAATAAACTTATTAATAATCTTAAACTTAGTATTTCTGGTAATAAAGAACATGATGAGCTTGGAGAAAATAATGTTATAGTTAATCTTGATGAGATTAGTCAAAAGATTACTGAATTGCATGAAATGGTTAAAGCTGAATTTGATGAATTTGAAAATCAACATAAAAGTGAATCAGATGAAACTCAAACTCTTCTTACTGAAAAATTTGATTTAGTTCATTCTGATTTAGCTACTATTAGTGATAAACTTACTACTATTGATACAAATATAAAGAATATGAGTAGTGCATTACAAGGTAAGTTTAATACTTTAATTGCTGCCGTTAATGATATGAAAGCTAGTAATGATACTAAGAACGATGCTATAATTGCTGCTCTTCAAGGACTTGTAACTAAAGTTAATCAAAATACTAATAATATTAATTCTCTTGATGGTCGAGTTGATGCTCTAGAACAAGCTTAATATGAATTTTAATTTAGTAGAAATGTATAATGGCTTATTAAGATTTAATAAGCATATACTAAATGAACTTGCAGAAGGACTTAAACATTTACCTAATTTAGATGGAGTATCTAAAGGAGATAGTTTAATTATTAATGAACAAGGTAATCCAGCTTGGGGTTCTGCTGCATTTATTCCTACTTTTGAAAATGCTGCGTATGGTATTGAATGGACTAAAGATGACAATGATATAATCAGAATTGGTAATGCTAAATTTCATAGAGAACTTCCTATTCAAAATAGACTTAAAGGTTGTGTCTATAATGAAAAGAAAATCAGTTATTTCCTTAATCCTACGGGTTGGGCTAAACCTCTTGAAAATGGTCTTATTCCTCCTCTTGATGGAAGTGATGGCGATGTTGGGGTAAGAGTTCCAGAATTTTATATATGTGTTAAAGATACTGGTACTAAATATCAACTTTGGATAAGTGATTTTAATATTGATGGAACATTTACTAGAGTTCATCCTTTTATTATAAGTCATACCAAAACTATGACTAGAACTAGAGAAGATGGTAAAGAAGAAGTATTTAGTGCTTGTATTAAACATGATGATACTAGATATTTAGGAGGAAATAAAAGTTCTTCTGTTGTTGCTACTAAATTACAAGGTAGACCTAGAACTGGAATTAATTATGATAAAGCAAATGAATTTTGTGCTAATCGTGGCGATTGGATTACAATGATTGATTATCTTGAATATTGTGCTATACAAGCTCTTTGTTATATTGAGTATGCAAATTTTGATAATCAAGCTGCATTAAATACTAATTTAACTAGTGATGGATTTAAACAAGGAGGACTTGGTGCTGGTGTTACAAATTTAGGTTGGGATAGATGGACAGCTTTTAATGGCAATAATCCTATTGTACAAACTTATTGGACTGCTGAACATAATATTGGTAATGGTAGTACAAATGGTGACCATTATGAACTAGGAAATTATAATACAAATGGTAGTAATCTTAATACTTATCCTGCTGTTTATCGTGGTATTCTAAACTTTTTTGGTGATATATGGACATTTATTAGAGATGTAGTTATTGTAAATCGCAATACAAATTATAATAGTGTTTATCTTCTTAAAAAAGGTGTTAATCATGCCGATATTACAATAGATAATATTCAAGATAAATGTTATTTTATAGGTGACCAAGCTAATAGTAATAATTTTATTACTGAATTTGATTTTAGATTTGGTCCTTATTTTATCCCTAATAAAGTTGGAACTAATAAAAAAGCTGATTATAATTGGATAAGAGGTAATAATGGACAAGATACAGATAAAGCTGCTCGTGTGCTTCGGCTTGGCGGTTGCGCTGCTGACGGTTCTGGGGCTGGCTCTGGTGGCTTTGTTTCTGATTGGGTTCGGTCGGTTTCTGGTGCTGGTGTCGGCTTCTTTACCACAGTTAAGCTTGATTAAATAAGTCCACGTGGAACTGTTGCTAGGAGTAGTTGGTTAATTAATTTGTTTTCTGTTTTTGTATTTCTCGATACTACTCCTGCAACAGTTTATTATAATAATATTAAAGGTTATATTTCTTAAGATGATTGACATTTAGATACAGTGCTTCTGCTTAGCAGTAACGCTAATAACAGTTCTAAAGCTAGCTCTAGTAACTTTAATTCTAATTGAGTTCAGTCAGATTCTAATGCTAATGTCGGCTTCTTTTATATAATTCCTAAAACTAATAAATATAAGATTAATATAAATATTATTTTGGGAAGTATAACCTTACCTCTTGGTAAAAGATAACGTTATTTAGAAACTAAAAGTGTTGGTAGTGATATTCACGAAGGCTCTTATATAAATTATATAAATATGAAAAGATATAGTGGTTTACATGATAAACTATGTACTATTGAAAATATTGAAGTTGCTGATGATAATGCAAGAAAGAATAAAAATAAGAAATATGGTATTAATAAACATGATAAAAATAGACAATATGAAAATGAAGATTTAGTATATAAACTATTTAATCTTAAATATAAAACTTCTAAATATAGTCTATATAAAATATATGAACCAAAAGAACGTATTATTTATAGACTTCCTTATTATCCAGATAGAATTGCTCATCATGCTATAATGAATGTTGTAAAATATATTTGGACAAAAAGTTTTATTCATAATACATATAGTTGTATTGAAGGTAGAGGTATTCATCTTTGTGCAAATAATCTTAAAAGAGATTTAAGGAAATATCCTAATAAAACTAAATATTGTCTTAAATTAGATATTAGGAAATTTTATCCTAGTATTCCTCATAATGGTCTTAAGAAATGTATTAGAAAGAAGATTAAAGATAAAGATTTTTTAATGATTCTTGATGAAATTATTGATTCTACTGATAATGTTCGTGATGTTTCTTCTAAATTAACTAATAAAATTGGAATTGGAGTTCCTATTGGTAATTATTTATCTCAATACTTTGCTAATCTTTATCTTAGCGAACTTGACCATTTATGTAAAGAAGAACTTAAATGTAAATTCTATTATCGTTATGCTGATGATAATAGTTATTCTAAGTGATGATAAAGATTTTCTTCATAAAGATCTTATTTATATTAAGTTATATTTTAATACTATTGGATTGAATGTTAAAGATAATTATAATATATATACTGTTGATTGTAGAGGAATTAATTTTGTTGGTTATGTATTTTATCATACTCATACTCTAATTAGAAAATCTATTAAATATAAAATTATAAGACTAGTAAATAGTTATTTAAATAGAGAAATTGATAAAAAAGAATTTAAAGTTAGAATGTGTGCTTATTATGGATGGCTTAAACACGCTGATGCTAAAAATCTTCTTTATAAAATTCAAAGTCTTACAGGTGTTAGATATTCTAATTGGAATGGTAAAAGAACTAATATTGCTAAATATTATGGTAAATACGTTAGAATAATTCAAGTTATTAATTATGCTAAGTATTTTAGAATTAATTTTATTAGAAATGGCAAAGCTTATTATACTGATAGTAGAGATAAAACTCTATTTTATTCTATACATAGACTTAATCATTTTCCTATTAATTTTAAAATTACTAAATATGATTGGCGTATTTATACTAAAAATAGAAAAGAAAATATTAAACCTCAAATATAATATATTATGACTAAAAATAAACTTAAAGATGATATTATTAGAACTATATGCTGTTTAAATAGTGATATATCTAATAAAGATAGAAGCTTATTAATTGAATTATTAAATTCTATTGTTGATTATACTAATAATACTGAACTTGAACAAAAAGTTAAAGTTATAGAACAAAAGCATAATGAATTAGTTGATACAGTTAATGAACTTAAAGCTAAAGTTGAAACATATTCTGATAAGATTAATGAGCTTGAAGAAAGAGTTCATCAATTAGAAAACGCAAGTCAATCTTAACATGGCTAGTCTTAATCAATTAGTTAGTGAATTTGCTCATGCTGTTGGCAATCCTAATAGTATTCCTCTTAGACGTAATCTTCGATATGCTATTCTTCATGGTCGTAATGAACTAATTCGTAAAAGTTATGAAAATCATAAATATGTTGATAAAGGTTTGCAACAACGTATTCGTATTTCTATTGTTAATATTCCTGATGGTGACTTATATAATAGTCAAACTCTTGGGCTTCCTGCGATTAAACGTACTAAACAAGAAGTTCCAAAGCCAGTTAGACTTATTAATAACTTACCTTTCCAATCAATTAGAACTACCGGACATACTGGGATAGAAATACCATTTGCAAAAGAAGCTAGTGCTAAGTTTTATCATTATCTTGCAGGTATGTGTAATCTTCCTGTTTATGATTATATTAATGGTTATATTTATTTCTTTAGTAATAATAAAGATTGGTTTCAAAATATAGGTTCTATTATTATTGAATCTCCTTTTGAAGTTCCTTATCTTGTTCCTACTGAAACTGTTGAAAAAGCTAAAGATGTAAATTATGACCCTATTGATGATGAAGCTAAATACGATGATGATGAATTTCTTATTCCTGAAGATATGATTGGAGCTCTTAAAGAAATTGTATTTAAACGTAATCTTATTGAAGTTCCTCGTCAAACAAATGAAACTCCTATTGATAATTTTGTAACTAGATAAATTATGATTAAAGATATAGATATTAGTCATTATTATAAAAAGTTTATTGAAACTTCTAATGACGATATGGCAAAATATAATAAAGAACTTGAACTTATAAATAAGATGAAAGCTGATTGTCGTGCTTATATTAAAAGTAAAAATCAAGTTATTAAAGATGATTTAAAAATTAATCTTAATGAATATGGGTTTCAATTTCTTAATGATAATGTTGAATTAATTAATAAATTAGAGCAATTAATTAATAATCAACTTAGTTATACAGTTGGAGAAAGACGTATTGTTCTTCTCCAACTTTTGCGTTATTGTAACTTAGCTAAAAAAGCAAATGATTATATTATTGCTCTTAAACTTGCTACAAGACGTTCTGAATTAAGTCTTTCTGATTATAAAAAGTACATTCATAGGTATTATAGTTATGGTGTTCATAAATGTGTTCTTGAAGGTTATGCTTATCACTTTAAATATGAAATTGGTGATTTAGTTATTAATTTCTGGAGATATAGAGATAAACCTAGAGATACTTATGTTGATTGGAACGCTACTAGACTTAAAAAACAAGAAATTATTGATGCTGGTCTTAAACCTTATGATAAAGAAGAAGCAGAAATATATAAAATTCGTGGACTTAAGTATGATGGTATTCCTTATGTAGTTTATAAAACTAATAAAGAGTTTTATGAAATACAACTTATTAATAATGGAACTCATAGTTATAGTGCTATTAAATTTAAGTATGCTAATTATATTAATAGAGAGCTTCGTGGTAAAGATGCTAAACAACTTAATTCTGAATGTAAAACTGTTGATGATATTTTTAATCTTAAATTAGGATTAAGAAGTAAACTTCTTGTTTATCTTGAACGAGAACCTAATGCTCCATTTAAATATATTAGAAATGTTAATCAACAAAAGTATGAACGTGGAGCACATAATAATGGTAATAAAACTAGATATAAAAACTAATATTATGGCAAATAATAAAACGATTACGATAGAACATATTATTGCTAAACTCGATAATGATTTCAATCCTGATGGAAGTGATTGGATTCCTAGAGTTCCTGCTTGGTGTGTTGATGCTATGAATGAACTTAAAGTTCTTCGTAAAGTTGATAAGAAAATGAAACTAACCGTCATTAATAAGATAGCTAAAAGTAAATGTTGTCTTATTGATGACGGTCTTAAAGTATATGATAGTAATGGTTGTGAAGTACCTAGAGCTGATACTAGTAAATATAGATGTGGTGATACTGAATCTACTCCATCCTCTACGGGGGGTCAAGCGGAGGACGAAAGTCCGGAGCGTGCTACTGATAAAGACTATCTTGGTATGCCTGATGATTGTTGTCCTAATGGTTCTAGAACTAGAGAGGTTATTGATACTGGTAAAGTAGGATGTAATCCTGTTGTTTATACACTTCATAACAATGCTGAATGTCCAAGATGTCAGCATGAAGTTCATTCTCATTGTCAGACCCCCCGTGGAGGATATGATAAGTCAAATCATAACTATATTCTTATTGGAGGTAAGACTATTGAACTTAATTTTAATGATACTTGTATAACAGTTGTTTATAAAGATATTGAAACTCAATATAGTGATAATTATCATTGTGAAGTTCCTGTTATACCTGCTAATGGTAAATTAATTCAAGGTCTTGCTTATTATTGTATGGCTCGTATGCTTATGAGAGGATATAAGCATCCTGTGTTTAATCTTTCTGCTAGTCAATATGGAACTAATCCTTTCTATCTATGGGAAAGTATGAAGAAAGATATTAAGACTAGTATTTTATTAGATGAACAAAGTGATGATGATAGTGGTTGGAATGAGTTCTTTTATAACTTTACTTTTCCTAAATAATTATGAATATACAAAAGAAACTTAGTCTTAATAAACATCCAGGTGATTGTGTACCTTATTCATTAGTTGCTGCTAAAAATGTTAAAGTAAGTAATGATGGTAGGATGATTGTTAATGAAGAAGGGCTTGAAGATTGTAAAGTAATTGCTAACGCTATTCATGAAGATGGTATTAATAATTTTAAAATAGTTGGTGTTATTCCTACTAGTACTGAACTTATTTTATTTGTTATTAATACTGATTCTAATAGTTCTTATATTTATAGATATAATGAACAAGCTGATAATTGTTATAGAGTAAATAGTAATTGGAAATATAATGGTGGTAAGATTAAAGGAACATATACTTATAATGTTAAAAATCATCTTATAATAGCTATTGCAGAAAGTAATGCTTCGGTTGATGTTCCTCTTAAAACTATTAATATTGATTTAGATTCTGACCGTCCTGATTCTGAAATGTCTATTATTCCTCAAATAACATTACCCACTATTAGTAATCTAAACTATGTTAGTGGTGGTGCTTATAAAGGATTTTATTTTCTATTTATTCGTTATAAAATTGATAAAACTAATTATACTAAATGGTATAGTATTGGATTTCCTATTTTTAATGATGTTATAATACCACAAGTTATTAATAAAGTTTGTTTTAGAAAAACTAATGTTTATGAACCAAAAGATGAACCAAATGGTTATTGTTATGGTAATACTGATTCATTTAGTGATTCTAAAGATATATGTAATCAAACTTTTGAAATAAGTATTAGTGGAGGTCGTTCAGGACTTTATCAGCTTGGTTTTATTGTATGTAAAAAGGATGGTACTCAAGCATTTAGAACTGATGATTTAAGTAATAATATTTTTAAATTTAGTAGAGATATTCTTGTTGAGTATAGCGTTTCTGATTTAACTACTGATTATTATAATTATTATAATGTTGGTAATATTATTAATTATAAAAATAGAGTATATATTGCTAATTATAATGAACATACTGATAATGATAATAGGACTTTAAGTAATGGTAAAACATTAGAAGAAGCTGTTAAAGATATTACTATAAAACTTCGTAATAAAGCTGTTAACGCTTATTATAATGATTATACTACTGTAAATGCGGTTAGTGAAAAAGGTCCTTATTTTAAAATGGCTAGCCTTCAAATTACTGGTACTGCTGATTGGCAAATTAAGGATATTGATAAAGTATTTAATAATAATCAATATCCTTTTCGTACTTTTAAAACATTATTTAATGATACTGTTATACAAGGTATTGCAGCACATGAATATTTAAAAATTAATTATAATACTAAAATAAAAGTAGGCAGTAGAGGTAGCCATAATCTTAAAGAATATCTTGCTTGTCATTGTTTTATTATTCCTACAAGTTATAAATATGAAAATAACCAATCTGTTTATACTTTACCTAGTACAGTTAAAATAGCTTGTTATGTTTATAACGGTGTTGGATTTACAGAAGATGCTGTATTTACTAGTGGGCAAGTATTATTTGGGGATACTATATTTGATATTGATAATTGTAAAATGAGAATTACTCATTCTATTATTGAACCTAGTTATGATTTTAATGAACGTAAAAAGAACGATACTCTTATTCCTGGAGAAGTATATAACTTTTTTATTCATTTTGTTGATAAATATGGTGATGCTAGTAGAGGATATAAATTGTCAAATAAAGATAAGTATATAAATAATATTGTTAATGATGGTTCTCATTGTACTATAATTACTTTTAATTGGAATAATCAAGGTAATGGTAATATTCCATATTGGGCTGTTATTAGTGGGGATATTCCAATATCTAGTATTAGTACTAATGTTAAAAGATATATTGCTAATCATAAAATTGTAGTTTATACTGCTGAACCTATTAATAATCCTACTACTAATATATTACTTAATAGTTCTGGAGAACTTGAAGCTAGTAATAAAGATGAACTATATACTCTTATATCTAATTATTTTATTGATTATAAAGATAAAGATAAATACAATGATTTATATGTTTATCAAGTTATAAATAGTGGTAGTTATACTCCTTGTAGTAATCAAGTAATAGGTGCTATTGGCGTTGATAATGAAGCTAAGTTTGGTTATTATGAAAATATTAATGGTGATGAACTATTTAGAATACCTGATTTAATATTTGATTCTGAAGTTGTTGGCGGTGAACATACTAGGGGTTTTGTATATAACATGAATAATACTTTTAATAAATTTTATATTCGTGCTAATATTGATACTACTTTATGGAATCAAATTAAAGAATTAGGTTATGTTGGATGGTTTATTAGTTATGAAAAAGTTGAACCTATTACTAGATATACTGGATTACTAACTAGAAAAGATTATTGTAATATAGCTAGTAATGTTACTTGGCAAGATGGTAGTTGGGGTACTAAACCTGGTTTTGTAGCTAATAATTTTACTAGTGATAAATGTTATTTATATAGTGGTCGATTTGATATTGATGATAGTATTAAATATGATTTTAATATTATTCGTATTGATGGTAAATGTAAATTTGAACCTTATAAAGAGAAACATGATGTAGTTGATATGGTAGTTAATACTACTTATCCTTATAGTTATAATATGCCAGTTATAGGTGTAATTAGCAGAAATGAATATAAACCTATTAATAATTATAAATTAGTAGTTGCTGATAGTGTTGTTGATAGTAGAGCTGGAAAAGGAACTGCTCTTGAAATGGATGATTATAAGGAATTGCTACTTGACGCTGAAACTATGTTTCTTGCAACAGTTCTTAATTGTACTAAAAATATTTATACTAGCAAAGAAAAAGAACTTGTAAGACTTAACGATGTTTGCTATAATGGTGGAACTTATTCTATCGAACATGGATATAATGGTAGAATGACTTACGATGGTGTTCTTATTTATAATGATAATGGAGTTATAATGAATGAAGGTAATTATAAATTATATACTCCTACTAATAATCAATATTATTATAGTGGTGATGAACCATGTTGGTTTGATATTCCATTTAATGTTTATATTCAATTTCCTCTTTATAGTGATAAATTCTTTGAAAGTAAATGTTTTAATAATGAACCTAGTAAGATAGCTTTTAGTATTAAAGAAGATACTGACAAGAAAAGTGTTGCTTTTGGTACATTTGTAGAACCTAAGAATAGTGTTGATTTATTTAAAGACCCTATTGGAAATGTTGACCAATATGTTCCTAAACTATTAACTCAATATCGTAATGATATTATTAATATTACTCGTTTTGATAAAACTATAAGACGCAGTAATGTTATTCAAGATGAGAGTGAAGTTAATGCTTGGAGAATATTTCCTATTGAAGGTTATAAAAATATTACTGAAAATAAAGGAAGTATAACTAATTTAGTTGGAATTGGATATTATCTTTTAGTTCATACTCAACATAGTATGTTCATGTTTGATATAAGTGCAGCTCTTAAAACTAGAGATGAAAATGTTCAATTATATCAACCAGATGCTTTTGAAGTTAATTATAAAGAAGTATTTACTAGTGATAAAGGTTATGGTGGACTGCAAGATGATTTAGCATATATAGTTGGAGAATTTGGTTATATCTTTTATAATGATGATTTTAATAGATTTTATCAATTTGATGATGGTCAACTTAAAATAATGGATGAAGATATTAAATTATGGTTAGATAAATATCATCCTAATAAAGTTAGATTTGCTCATGATAAATTTAATAATCGTATTCTAATTAAATTTGATTATACTTATAATAATGTTAATCCTAATACAAAAGAATCTATTATTGAAAGTCATAATGAAGTTATTAGTTTTAATTATAAAATAGGTAGTTTTATTAGTTTACATGATTATTATTTTAATAATGCTTGGTCTACTAAAACTAAATGTTACTTTCAAACTGAACATAACAATGATAGACTTAACTGCCCTCTTCATGTATTTACTCATGAATATAATTATGGTAGATTTAATACTCACATGGGTGATGATAGTAGAAGTCTATATTTAGTATCTAAACAAGAAGTTGGCGATGAACCTATATTAGTTCATAATAGTTATATTGATATTATAGTTAATGAATCTTATGAACTTATTAAATTTCTTGAATTTATTAAATATAAAGTACGTAAGATATATATTCCTATTTATAGTGATAATATTAATAGTCCTGTTGATTTAAGAGAACATCCTTATGCTGGTGATATACTTCGTATATTTAATGAAGATAATGATACTGATGATATAGATATTAATATTGATAAACTTAATGAATTTAATAAGTATAAAAAACCTTGGTATGAACTTACTCAATATAACTTTAATTATTTCCGTAATGCTATTAAAGAACACCCTAATACAGTAAGTGATAAACTTCGTAGAGTATATGGTAATTATTTTGTAATTCGTTTCATATTTAATAATTCAGATAATAAGCGCATTGAATTTGAAAGTCTTGAATGTGCTCAAACTCAATTTAGAAAATTATGATACAGTATAGAGATAGACAAAGACAAAAAGCTTTTATTGGTGCTATTATTGGTGCAGCCGCTAGTATTGCTGGTGGTATTATTAAAGGTAATAAGCAAAAGAAAGCTCAAGAAAAAGCTCAAGCTGAAGCTCAAGCTGCACAAGACCATAAAGATGCTTTACAAAATGCTCAAGCTTTAACTAGTGCTTATGCTAATCAAGATTATGTTGGTCAATATAATGATAAGCTTACTCTTAAATGTGGTGGTAGAGTTCGACGTAAAGCTAATTTTGGTACTGAGTTTGCTCAAGCTCTTCCCGGTTTAGGTAATCTTGCTAGTTCTATTACAGGAGTTCAAGGACTTGGTGAATTAGGTACTGCAATAGGTCAAGGTATTTCTGCTAATCAACAAATTAATGAAAATAAACGTATTGCTCAAGAAGCTGAACAGCGTAAACAACTTCAAGCTGGTCAGCAGCAACTTAATATTACTTCTGATAAAATGACTAATCCAATGACTATGTATCAACGTTCTAGTTTTATTAATAAATATAAATGTGGTGGACGTAGAAAAGCATGGATTGGTGCTGCTATTGGTGCTGCTGGAAGTTTAATTGGTGGTATGTTTGGCAGTAAAGGACAACAACCAATTCAAGTTAAACAAGCTGACCAAGCTAGTTATAGTGCTCCTAAAACTGGTCTTGAACGTCCTGAATGGATTACTAATGGTACTGTTCAACAACCTGTTATGCCTCAATCAGTATATCGAGATAGGCTAAATGTATATCGCTGTGGCGGTCATAGACGCTAGTCTTTTGCTCTCTGTTGAATTATTATATACAGGTATGAACTATTAATCGGCTAATAACCTATCGTTCGACAGAGAGCCTTAAAATCAATCAAATTATAATTTCTCATTATATTATATAAAATGCCTAGAAAAGATAAAGTTATTCATATAAGTAATTTACCTAGTACATTTAGAGGTAATGTTACTCGTAATGGAAGATTTATTCAAAATGGTATTCCTCCACTTGGTGAAGCTTATGATAAAGTTGCTAAATCTACTGGTTTAATAAAACTTGGTAATGAATTTCTCTATAATGGTGTAAACAATTTGGTGTCTAAAGATAATAGAGAAAAATTAATGAATAATACTGCTGGTAGACTTATTAATTATGTTAAAGATTTTAATAAAGAATCTCTACCTAGTGATGATGAACTTGGACCAACATTTCCATTTAATATTATTCAAACTACTAGAAGTAATAGAAGAAATCTTCCTCAAAAACAATATGCTGTTGGTGGTAAAATACCAAATGTAGTTGCTGGTGGTATTGCTCAACCTCTTGGTAATAATTTCTTTTATATGAATGGAAGAAAACATAGTCAAGGTGGTATTGATATTGGTCCTAGTGATAAAACTGGTATTGAAGTAGAAGATGGTGAAGTAGTTGAAACTAATGATAATGAACTTAAAGTTTATTCTGCACAACCTATTATTAATGGTGTTAGTCCTGCTAAATTAGTTATGGGTGGGGCTAATCCTAATAAAGTGTTTAAAGCTCAAGAAGATTTTAAAGATAGAAATGGGATTAACGATGATGGTACTAAAGCTAAATTTGGTAAAGAAAAATATGTAGCTAAAAGTGATAATACTAGAGTAACTCCTATAATGGAATCTCCTAGAAATAGTGGTATTAAACAAGGAGATTTTATTTATTATCCAGAAACTTATAGAATAGCAAATAATACTTTAGAAAAAGTTCCTGCTAGAAAAGAAGTTAATATGACTCCTCTTGAACAAATTAATCCTGAATTTGATATATTGTTAGGTGGTGCTGGAGTTTTAAGAGGTGTCGATAAAGCTACTAAAGTTGCTATTGCTTTAGATAAAAATATTTCTAGAACAAGTCAAAAAGCTATTACTAAAGGTAGAGATGCTTTAAGTTATTATTCTATTTCTCCTAATATTCATTATAATTTATCTGTTAATAATGGTAGAAAAGCTCTTGGTGTTAAACCTACTAAACTTCTTGAAGCTCCTAAAAAACAATTAACTTCTAATATTGGTAAATATAAAGATTTTGTTAATGTATTAAATAGTGACGGAAAAAATATGATTGTAAGTATTAGTGGTAATGTTAAGAATGGATTAATTCATTCCCCATCCTCTACGGGGGGTCTACGCGATAAATTTGCTGTTGGTGGAAAACGGATTAATCGTCATGGAAGAACTTGGGAATATGATGAACAAATTGGAGCTTATGTTCCTATAACTAATAGAACTATTAATAGAACTTCTGCTTATCCTATTAATAAATCTGCTAGAGGAGAAACTATTATTGGAAGTGATTATACTTTTAGAAATGGAAGATGGTCTAAAAATAATAATGTAAATACTAATAATAATAAACTTAATATTGATAATGGAAATCGTCGTCCTCAATATTATGCAGAACGTAGGCTTCCTTTATTTGAAGATGGTGCTGGTATTACTAGTGGTTTAGTTAGAGCTGGTTGGAGTCATGGAAATGATAAAGGTATTAGTACAAATAATACTAATATTCCAAGTTTATCTGAAACTAAATCTAACGGGAAGACCCCCCGTGGAGGACGTAGTAAGTCAAGTCAATCAACTCAATCTATTTCTACTAAAACGCCTCCTACTGCTGTTTATAATCGTAATCTACCTAAAGTCGAAGCTAGTATTCCTACTACTTTACCTGTTTCTACTAATATTCCTGCTCAAGGAACTACATCTTCGGATGGTAAAGGACAAGGTAAATTTAAAAATCTTACTACTGCTGATTGGATTGGTTTAGGTAGTAATGTTGTTGGCAGTTTAGCTAGTTATTTTGCTAGTAAAAGAGCTATTAATAAAATGAGAGGTCCGGGTCAACCTACTCTTATTAGCGCTAATAAACTTAAAACTAAATACAATATTAATCCTCAACTTGATAGAATTAGAGAAGATAAATTTGAAGCTTATCGTGATATTGATTCTAATACTGCTAGTAGTCGTGTTAGTTTAGCTCGTAAACAACGAGTTCGTAATGCTGCTGGTCAAGCTGCTAATGAACTTTATGGTAATAAAGAAAATATAGAAACTAATCTTATTAATCAAGATAGACGTAATCAGCAAAGTGTTCGTCAATTTAATGCTCAACAATACAATCAATATATAGATAGAAAAGCAGCATTTGATAATGGTATTAGAGAAGCTAAAGTAACTAATATTAATAATTTATTTAGTGGAATTAATGCTGGTATTCAAGATATGATTAGTAGATATGAAAATCGTAAAGCTTTAAATAATACTATTGGTGCTATGAGAGCATCTGCTCCTAATGTAGATGATAGAATTATGCGAGATGCTGGAGTTGATTATGATAAATTTATTATTCGTAAACGTAGAAAACTTGGAGGAAAACAATCATGCCGATAAACTTTTATACTCCTACTTTTAGACAACAAGTTAATCCTATTGACTTAAATGTCTTAGCTAGAACTTATAATACTCTTGAACAAGGTCATCAACAAGCTATTCAAACTAAATCTCAAATTGATGCTCAACTTGCTCAATTAGATTTAAATGAAGCTGAAGATGCTTGGCGTCAAGAACAACTTAATAAAGTTCGTAATGCTCTTACTGAAAATATGCAATATGGTAATGCTTATTCTAGTCTTGATGATATAGTTGGAACTTATGGAGATATAACTTCAAGTCCAGGAATGATTGGTCGTTTACGTGCTCAACAAGATTATAAAGCATATATGGATAATCTTGATAAACGTACTGATTTATCTGAAGATTATAAGAATTATTATCGTGCTGTTAATAAATATAATTATCAAGATATAACTGATAAGAATGGTAATGTTATTGGTGGAAGTAAATGGGCTCCTATTGATAAAGAAG
>CANORX010000001.1 GCA_947569225.1 uncultured Clostridia bacterium | reverse complement strand
ACTAATTATATAATAAAAGTGTCTATTTTAAAAGTAATTGAATATCTTATTAATAAGGAGTGATAAATAAATGAATGGAAGTTACTATGAAAATCCAATGTTTCCAGGAAATTCATACTATGAAAGGGACACAAATAGTCCTGAAGACTTACCAAACCTAGCGATGGAACAAAGTTACATAGAGAACATACTAAGACTAAACAAAGGAAAAAAAGCAACAGTATATATGAGTTTTACAGACTCAATAAGTTATAGAGATAAAATATTCACAGGAATAATTGAGCAAGCAGGTCGTGATCACATAATACTAAGTGATCCAAACACAGGAAAATGGTATATGCTACTTATGATATACTTAGACTATGTTGAATTTAATGATAAAATAAACTATAAATAAAATGTAAAAAGTAAAAATAAATAACTATTTTTGCTTTTCTTATGTTAAAATAAATACATGAAAAAAGTAGGATATATAATTTTAACAATAATTTTAATAATACCTTTTAATCTAAAAGCTTTAGAAATAGAAGGACTAAACTCTAAATATGTAATAGTCTATAATCAAGATGAAGACAAAATCATATATGAAAAAAATTCTAACGAAAAAACCAGCATAGCAAGTCTAACCAAAATTATGACTACACTAGTAGCTATAGAAAACATAA
This sequence comes from uncultured Clostridia bacterium, assembly GCA_947569225.1. GTDB lineage: Bacteria > Bacillota_I > Bacilli_A > RF39 > UBA660 > MGBC139354. Next base: position 21,233 of record CANORX010000001.1, on the reverse strand, counting down.
AAGACTTAAATGAAAAAGTAACAATAACAAGTGCCATGCTAAACCAAATACCATATGATGCATCCGTCGCAGGCTTAAAAGTAGGAGACACTCTAACATATGATGAATTACTTTATAGTAGTATGATACCATCAGGAGCAGATGCAACGCAAGCCTTAGCGATAAGTCTAACAGGAAGCATAAAGAACTTTGTAAAAAAAATGAATGACAAAGCCAAAGAATTAGATATGGAAAACACAAACTTCATAAACACAACAGGGTTAGATGAAGAAGGACACTACTCAACAGCAAAAGACGTACTAACACTTTTAAACCATGCACTAAAAAATGAAACATTCAAAAAATACTTTGAAGCAACAACAAACAATTACACACTATCAAATGGAATAGTATTAAAATCAACTTTAAAATACTATAACAACTTAGGATATGACTTATCATATGTAATAGGAAGCAAAACAGGATACACAGGTAACGCAGGACTATGCCTTGGAACATTATCAAAAATAGACAGCACAAATATAATAACAATATCTATAAATGCACCATATGAAAACAAAAACAAAAATGTAATGGACTTAAACACTATATATACATCACTAAAGAAAAACTATTCGAAAATAAACATAATTGAAGAAGACCAAATATTAAAAACATTAGAAACAAAATATGCAAAAGAAGACAAAACTAGAATAAGAGCAACAGAGAATATAACAAAATACATAGAAAAACCTTTCAAAGAAGAAGACGTAAAAATAGAATATGAAGGGGAAGAAATAATAAAAAGCACTACAGAAAAAGGCACAGAAATAGGGAAGTTTAAAATATATTATAAAAATGAATTTATAAGTGAAGTTCCAGCTATAATTAGTGAAGAACTACACTTTAGCTTATGGAGTTACTTAAAAGAAAACATAATATATTATATTTTACTATTATTAATAATACTAGGAACGGTAAATATAATGAAAAAACCTAAAAAGAAAAGAAGAGTAAAATAACCTAAATTGATTTTAACAAATCTTTAATGTATAATAAAACAAGTTGAAAAACTAGATAGGAGAAAAAATGAATAATTTAATGGAAGACATCTATAATGGAATTAGAAAAGCGCATCCAAATATTAGTCAAGAATTATGTGATGAATATGCAAGAATAGCACTATATATGATAAGAAAAAACAAAACAGAGATGAGAATTCATGCACCAAAAAAATCATTAAGAAGATTAAAAATACAATTATTACAATTAAAATTAAAAAATCACAAAGAAACACCAAAATATTTAAGAATAATAAAATAATATAAAAAGGTAAAAATCCTTTTTTTTAAACCTCAATTAGCACTCTGTATTGACAAGTGCTAATTTAAGAGTTATAATCATAGCCATAAGGGGTGATAAAAATGTATAATCAAGAAAACGAAAATGTATTAGAGAGTTATGGAAAAGACATAACAGAATTAGCAAAAAATAACAAAATAGACCCTATAATAGGAAGAGATGAAGAGATTAGAAGTATAATTAGAATACTATCTAGAAAGACAAAAAACAATCCTGTATTAATTGGTGAACCTGGTGTAGGAAAAACAGCAATAGTAGAAGGGTTAGCAATGCGTATAATAAGAGGAGACGTACCAAGCACACTAAAAAACAAAAAAATTTGGTCACTTGACTTAGGTGCTTTAATTGCAGGAGCAAAATATCAAGGAGAATTTGAAGAAAGACTAAAAAAAGTCTTAAAAGAAATAGAAAACTCTAATAAAGAAATAATACTATTCATAGATGAAATACACATGATTGTAGGGGCTGGTTCAAGCGGTGCAATGGATGCAGGAAACTTACTAAAACCATTACTAGCTAGAGGAGAAATAAGACTAATAGGCGCAACAACATTAAATGAATACCGCAAATACATAGAAAAAGATGGTGCCTTAGAAAGACGTCTACAAAAAATAACAGTTAATGCACCTAGCGTAGAAGACACAATAACAATACTAAGAGGAATAAAAGAAAGATTTGAACTATTCCATAGTGTTAACATAAAAGATAGTGCCCTTATAAGTGCAGGAGTACTATCAGACAGATACATAACTGATAGATTCTTGCCTGATAAAGCTATAGACTTAGTAGATGAAGCATGTGCAACAATAAAAATGCAAATGGCAAGTGTACCAATGGAATTAGACACACTAACAAGAAAAATCATGAACTTAGAAATAGAAAAAGAAGCTATAAAAAAAGAAAAAGATGAGCTATCTAAACAAAGAAAAGAAGAAATAAACAAAGAATTATTAAAACTAAAAGAAGAAGAAACAACAATGAGGACTAAATGGAACGAAGAAAAAAATCTAAATGATGAAATCAACAAAAAGAAAGAAGAATTAGAACATGCACGTTTTGAATATAGAAACGCTGAAAACAACTATGACTTAGAAACTGCTGCAAAACTTTGTCATGCTACAATACCCAAATTAGAAAAAGAATTAGAAGAATTAAAAACAAAAATAAACACAAAAATGCTAAGTGACACAGTAAATGAAGAAGACATAGCCAAAATAGTTGCCAAATGGACAAACATACCGATACAAAAACTAATTAGTGGAGAAAAAGAAAAACTTTTAAACCTAAAAGAAAACTTAAAAAAACAAATCATCGGGCAAGACGATGCCGTTGAAAGAGTGAGTGATGCTATTTTAAGAGCAAGAAGCGGAATAAAAGACCCTAACAAACCAATAGGTTCATTCGTATTTATGGGACCAACTGGAGTAGGAAAAACAGAACTAGCTAAATCTCTTGCATATGAATTATTCGATGACAAAAGACATATTATAAGGATAGATTGTTCAGAATACATGGAAGCGTTTAATGTTTCTAGATTATTAGGCGCGCCTCCTGGCTATATTGGATATGACGAAGGAGGAGAACTTACCGAAAAAGTAAGACGTAACCCATATAGCATAGTATTATTTGATGAAATAGAAAAAGCACATAGAGACATATTTAATATACTACTTCAAATACTAGATGACGGACATATCACTGATAGCACAGGTAAACTAATTGACTTCAAAAACACAATAATAATTATGACATCAAACATAGGAAGTGAATACATATTAGAAGATAAAAAAGAAGGAAACGCCAAAGCTTTAGAAGAATTAAAAAGCACATTTAGACCTGAATTTATCAATCGTATAGATGAAATAATAATATTTAACGCTCTAAACAAAGAAGTAATATATAAAATATTAGATAAAATAATTAATGAACTAGAATCAAGACTAAATCACATTAACATAAAAATAGAACTCACTTCACTAGCAGTAGACTTTATAATCAATAATGCCTTTGAAGAAACATTTGGAGCAAGACCTATAAAAAGATTTGTAACACATAATATAGAAACACTATTAGCAGAAAAAATAATCAAAGACGAAATAAAATATGGAAGTAAAATTATTATAGACACAAAAGAAGATAAATTATATATTAAAAATAATTAAATTATAATGACGTTTAGTATGTTTTATGGTACAACTATGTCTGTCAAAGGGGGAAATAAAAAATGACAAAGAAACAATTTTTAAGTACTGCACTAGCAGGATTAATAACATTAAATATTTTAGGAGGATGTTCTAACAAGGTTAATTCAAACATACCATCAACATCAAGTAGCACTGAATACCAAACAACAAGGGACGTAAATGGATTTAATAATAATGTTGTTGAAAAATTAATAGGTAGCTTTGAAGAAAAAGTGATAGAAACATATTTAGATGCAACTATTACAGAGGAAATAGACTATGAAGATTATAAAATATCAACTATAGATTTATCTGAATTTTATAACGAAAAAGGGCAATTAGTAATAGAGCTACCTTATGGATATATAGAAAAAGATGTATGTGCTTATAAAGTAAGTAAAAAAGTAACATACACTCAAACTTATCCTGCAACTGTAACAGTATTAGAAGATGGTACTAAAATGTATTATGCACAATTTGGTGGAATATTATCAGGTACTAACGCAATATTAACAGCAACAAAATATGAAGCAGTACCAGAAGAAGAAGCTACAGAAGTACTAAATAAATATTTAGATGTTAATATAAACAAAAAATAAATATAAAAAGGGTAAAAATAAATACTCTTTTTTTGTACCTAAACTTGCACTTTGCAAAAATTCTTAAAACTTGATATAATTATAAGACGGAGGAAATTATGAAAGTAATACTAATTGAAGACGTAAAAGGAACAGGAAAAAAAGATCAAATCAAAGAAGTCAAAGACGGCTTCGGAAGTTTTCTCATAAAAAATAAAAAAGCAGTAGTATATTCACAAAAAAGTAATGAAGTACTAAGTACACAAATAGAAGAAAGAGAAGAAAAAGAAAAAGAGTTAATCGCAAATTGTAACAAACTAAAAGAAACAATAGAAAAACTAGAAATAAAAATACCTGTAAAAACGGGCAAAGAAGGAAAAGTATTTGGAAGTATCAGTTCCAAACAAATAAGTGAAGAATTAAAGAAAAAGAACATAGAAATAGACAAAAAAATAATCACATCAGAAAACATTAACACACTAGGGACACACTTAGTAAAAATCAACTTACACAAACAAGTACAAGCTGAACTGAGAGTAGTACTTGAAGGCGGTGATTAGGTGGCAAGAAAAGAACCACAAAACATAAATGCCGAAATAAATTCATTAGGATGTGCCTTTCTAAGTAAAAGTGGATTGGATAAAGTATGTGAAGAACTAACAACAGACATGTTCTATCTAGAATCCCACAAAAAAATATTCGAAGTCCTAGAAAAACTTAGAAAAAACAACATAGCTATAGACACAACAACAGTAGCAAACGAATTAGAAAAAAACGGCACACTGGGCTCAGTAGGTGGATTAGAATACCTAACAGAACTAGTAGACACAGTAGCAACACCTGCAAACATTGAATATTATATAAACATAATATTTGAAAAATATGTATTAAGAACACTAATAAACAAATCAACAAAAATAATAGACGAATGCTATGACGAAAAAGACGAACTAAACATAATAGTAGAAAATGCCGAAAAAAGCATATTAGCTGTAAACGCAGACAGAATGACAAAAGACATAAAACCAATACAAGAAGTATTAGACAAAGCTCAAGAAGAAATAGAATTCCTAGCAAAAAATGGTGGAGATATAACAGGAATACCTACAGGATTTTATGACTTAGACAAAAGAACAACAGGCTTTCACCCTAACGAATTAATAATAATAGCCGCACGTCCTGGTATGGGTAAAACAGCCTTAGCGATAAACGTAGCTACAAACATAGCAATAAACTCCAAAAAATCAGTGGCTTTCTTCACACTAGAAATGAGTGCAGTACAAGTAGTAAACAGAATGTTCTCATCAGTCGGACAAATAGATTCTATGAAATTAAGAACAGGAAGATTTGAACACACAGATTGGAAAAAATACAATGAAACACTAAGCTTACTAGCAGATACAAAAGTCTACATAGATGACACACCTGCAATAACAGTATCTGAAATGAGAAGCAAATGTAGAAGACTAAAACAAAGTGAAAAAGGCTTAGACATAATAATAGTCGATTACTTACAATTACTAAGTAGCTCAAGCAAATATCAAGGACAAAGAGCAAACGAAGTAAGTGAAATATCGAGGGACTTAAAAAAACTAGCAATGGAATTAGAAGTACCAGTAATAGCCCTCGCGCAACTATCACGTGGAGTTGAAGCTAGAGAAGACAAAAGACCACTTATGAGTGACTTAAAAGAAAGTGGATCTATAGAACAAGACGCAGACATAGTAACATTCATATACTGCGATGATTACTACAAATTTAAAGCAAAAGAAAGACCAGTAATATCACCAACAGAACTAATAATATCAAAAAACAGAAGTGGTAGTACAGGAACAGCTGAACTATTATTTGAAAGAAGTTTTGTTAACTTCAAAAACTATCTAAAAAGTGAGGGAGATAATAATGAGTAGAAAAACAATCTATTGGGGATGTACGCTAACAGTAATCCTTGCAGGCCTAACATTCATACTAGGCTTTGATAGAAAAAACTACACAGACTATCCAGTAACAGTATATCAAGTATACCTAAACGGAAAAGCAATAGGAGTCATAGAAGAAGAAGAAGACTTATATAACCTAATTGACAAAGAACAAAACGAACTAAAAGAAGAATTTAATGTAAAAAAAATCTATGCACCCATAGGACTAGAAACAACAAAACTAGTAACATATGAAGGAAAAGTAGACTCTGTAGACACTGTATATGACAAAATAAAAGACGCAGAACATTTCACAGTAAAAGGATATGAAATAACAATCGCACTTAGTGAAGACAAAATAGAAAAAATAAATGTACTAAACAAAAAAGACTTTGATGAATCAATAGAAAACACAATAAAAGCCTTTGTAAACGCAGAACAATACATAAAATATCTAAACTCTTCACAAGATGAAATAACAACAACTGGTCAAAAAATAGATGACATATACCTAAGAGAAAAAATAACTATAAAAGAAAAATACCTAAGTACAGACGAAAAAGTATACACAAACTCAAGTGACTTAAGTAAATATCTATTATTTGGAACAGACGAAAAACAAGGAACACACGTAGTAAAAGCAGGAGAAACACTGAGTGAAATCGCAAATACTTACCAACTTAGTTTACTAGAATTCCTAATAGTTAATCCAGAACTTACAAGTGAAAAAACACTATTATTCCCAGGCCAAGAAGTTAACATAGGACTAGTAAACCCAATTATAAGTGTTGTAGTTGAAAATACAATAGTTGAAGACAAAGTTGTTGAATATGATCAAGACATAGAATATGATAAAAAACTAAGTATGAAATCTTCATATCAAAAACAAGCTGGACAAAATGGATTAAACAGAGAAACATATCATCAACAAACAATAAATGGAACAATAACACAAGTAGTAACAGACGAATCTAAAAGACAAGTCTTAGTTCCAGTAGTAAATGAAATAATAGTAAAAGGTGGATTACCTTCTCAAAACTGGGGAGACGAAGGCTTTGGATGGCTATGGCCAACAAGAAAACCATACGTACTTACATCTAACTTTGGATGGCGTACAGACCCAGTATATGGTGGACACTCACTTCATAACGGTTTAGACATATCAGGAACAGGATACGGCTCTCCAATATATGCTTCAAAATATGGTGAAATAGTTGAACTTGGTTATGACAGAACAAGAGGAAATTACATTATAATGGACCATGGCGGTGGATGGCAATCAATATACATGCACATGAGTGACTTTTATGCAGAAATGAGAATTGGTAGAATGGTAGAAAGAGGAGAACAAATAGGATATATGGGATCAACTGGTAAAAGTACAGGAACACACTTACACTTTAGCATAACTAAAGATGGAACATATGTTGACCCACTAGGTATGAAATATAACTAAAATGAAAGTAGTAATATTAGGAAGTGGATCAAAAGGAAACTCTACATATATAGATTTAGGAAGTGAAAAACTCTTAATCGATGTAGGGTTTTCCTATAAACAAATAAAAGAAAAATTAAATGAAATAAACGTAGACCCACATGAAATAACAAGAGTATTAATAACACATGATCACAATGATCATACCTATGGACTAAAAGTATTTTTAAAAAATGTAAAACCCATATTATACATAACACCTGAAGTAGAAGCAGCCATTTTAGATGAACCATACATAAAAAGTGAATACCTATTAGATGAAATGTTAATAGATGACATACTAATAAAACCAATACCTACATCACACGATTCAATAACAGCACACGGATTTTTAATAGAAACCAAAGAAGAAAGCTTAGTATACATAACAGATACAGGATATATTAATCATAGATATTTAACATATCTAAAAAACAAAACATATTACATACTAGAAAGTAATCATGACACTGAAATGTTAATAAATGGACCATATCCTGAATACTTACAAAGAAGAATACTATCAGATAAAGGACACTTATCAAATGAATTATCAGGTGGATATTTATCTAGATTAATTGGACCTAATACAAGAAAAGTAATATTAGCCCATTTATCTGAATCGAATAACACACCAGAAATTGCTATGGAAACAATAAGAAAAATACTAAAAGACAATAACATAGACTTTAAAAACATAACACCAGCATCACAAAGAGAAATAACTGAGGTAACAGAATGATAAAAATAATATGTATAGGAAAAATAAAAGAAAAATATCTAATAGATTTAATAAACGACTACAAAACAAGAATAAACAAATATCATAAACTTGAAATATTTGAATTAAAAGATAGTAACAAAAAAGAAGAAGCAAAAGAAATAATAAAACATATAAAAGAAAACGACTACTTACTAGCACTTGCAATAAATGGAAAAGAATTATCAACAATAGAATTTAAAGATACTGTTGAAACTTTATTAACAAATGGAAACTCTAATATAACATTTATAATAGGTGGATCTAATGGACTAGATGAAGAAGTTATAAACAAATGTAGTAAACAAATATCATTTTCAAAACTAACTTTTCCACACGGATTATTTAGGGGAATATTACTTGAACAAATTTATAGAATATTTAAAATAATGAACAATGAAACATATCATAAATAATGTAAACAAATATGTTAATAAACTTGAAATACAAATTAACATATTATAAAATAAAGACAGGTGATTTATAATATGTTGAACGAAGAATTTAAAAATAAGGAAATAATTAATAAGATTGATTATAATAAAGAGATTATAAAGGAAAAAATAAACATAAATAAAGAAGAAATAAAGTATGATAAATTATTTAAAGTAACTAGTTTTTCATCACTAATTGGAGCTGTTTCTAGTACGAGAACTAGCACAAAAATTAATAGACCTACTCAAACCCAAATACAACAACAAACACCAATGCTACAGCAACAACTAGTTACTCCACCTAGTCAATCTCCAACCCCAATTCAAGGACAAAGTTATGACGTAGATCAAATGTGGAGTCCTATAAGCAATGCAGGAAATATTTATGAATGGAGCAGAGGAGTCATATCAATAGGAAAAGACGGAACTATAGCAAAAGAAAACTTAGATTCAAGAATTGGAGCACATCACGGCGGAGCCACAGTAAGAACTTTAATAAACCTAGACATAACTATAGAAATTGATGAATTTAGAGCTGATATAGAACCATTCCCATCAGGAGTAGAAGGCGCGAAAAAAGGTGCAATAGTATTCCAATCGGAAGGAAATGAAGTATTACTTTACTTTCCTGAAAGTATAACTGAAGAACAATTAGAAAGTTTATCAAGCGTTTTAACACCAAGAGAAAATTTTAACTATTCATTTACTCATAATGAAGAAATATTCTCTGATAAAAGCTTACAAGAAGTAATAGAATTTTCCGCAAATATAAGAAATTTATCAGCAGGAGTAAGTAGATAAAATAAAACAGCACTTGCTGTTTTTTTTCCATTTTACACCATTTACCCCAATACACTAGAAAAACCATATCAAATTTGATATAATATTACATGATACAAAGGATTTGAAAATATGGAAAAGAAACTAACTAAAAAAATAATGAAATTATTTTTATTTACATTAGGAATTATTCTTATATCATTAACATTCAATATTTTTTGTGTACCAAACAACTATGTAATAGGTGGACTAAGTGGAATAACAATAATATTCAAATATCTTTTCAACATAGAAGTAAGCACTACATTATTAATAGGAAACATACTTCTAGTAATAATAGGAATACTTGTATTAGGAATAAAAGACATCATTCCTAGTGTAATAGGCTCCATTGCATATACATTAGTAGTATTCTTGACGCAAGACATAAACAACGTATTAAACATTCATATGGATAGTGTATTTCTTAATGTAGTTGCAATGGGAATACTATTTGGAATAGGCTATACACTAGTATACTTAGCAGGTTACACCACAGGAGGCTCTGACATATTAGGACTCATATTTAAAGAAAAATTTGGCTTACCATTAGGAAAATCAATTTTAATAATTAACATAATAATACTTGGAGTAGCAACATTTGTTCTTGGATTTGAAATGTTAGTAATATCATTAATAGAAAAATATATAGAAAAAAAAGTAATTGATAGTGCACTACTAGGAATAAGTGACTCAAAAGTAATATTTATAAGAAGCAAAAAAATAAAAGAAATAAACGAATACATAATAAATGAAATAAAAAGTGGAGCTAGCATATTAAAAATAACAAGTGGTTATAAACATGAAGAAGGAGAAATGATAATGTGTGTAGTACCAACAGAAAAATACATAAAATTAAAAGATAAAATAATATCAATAGATGAACAAGCTTTTATAACAATACTAGATGCGTATGAAGTATATGGTGGAACAAACAGGTATAAACTACCACTTCACGACTTAAGAATATAATTATATAATTAAAAAGGAGGAAACTCATGAATTTAATAGAAATTAAAGGAGTATATAAACAATATAAAAATGGTGTAACTGCATTATGCGATGTCACACTATCCATTCCAAAAGGAGACTTTGTCTTTGTCATAGGCGCAAGTGGTTCAGGAAAATCAACACTAATAAAATTATTATATAGACAAGAAAAACCATCAAGAGGAGACGTATATGTAGGTGGAATAAACGTAGCAAAACTAAGAAATAGAAAAGTATACAAACTAAGAAGAAAACTAGGAATAGTATTCCAAGACTACAAATTACTATCAAATATGACAGTATATGAAAATGTTGCGTTTGCACTTGAAATATATGGTTTACCAGAAAAAGACATAAGAAAAAAAGTAATGAATGCAATAAACAAAGTAGGACTTAAAGAAAAATTTAGAAGTTATCCTGACCAACTATCAGGAGGAGAACAACAAAGAGTATCAATAGCAAGAGCGATAGTAAATAACCCTAAAATATTAATATGTGACGAACCAACAGGAAACTTAGACCCAGAAACATCTATGGGAATAATGGACATAATAAATAAAATTAACGAAGAAGGGACAACAATAATAATGGCCACTCACGACAAAGAAATAGTAAACAAATATAAAAAGAGAGTATTATATTTAGAAAAAGGAATACTTGTAAGTGACAAAGAAAAGGGGGTATATAAAGAACATGAAAGTAATTAGAATAATTTATAATACAATAACAGATGGATTCAAAAGTGTCTTTAGAAATTTTTCTTTAAGTTTAGCTAGTATTTCATGTATAACCATAACTCTTATATTAGTAGGCGTTTCAATAATACTATCTGAAAACGTAAACAAATTTACTGATGACATAGAAAAAGATGTAACAATAGTTGTTTACATTGATAAAGATGCAACAACAGAAGAAATAGAAAAAATAGAAGACAACATAAAATCACTAGATAACATAGATTCTATAGAATTCCTATCTAAAGAAGAAATAAGAAAAGATATGTCTAATGACTCAGAAGGTATAGGCAATATACTTGGAGAATATGATGAAGCTACTAATCCATTATTAGATGAATACTTAGTAAAAGTAAAAGATACAGAAAAAATAGGAAAAACAGCTGCTTCCATAAAAGAAATAGCAAAAGTAAATACTGTTAAATATGGAGAAGGAATGGTAGAAGAACTTGTCAAAATATTTGACGTAGTAAAAAAAATAACATTTGTAATAGTAATAGGACTCATAGTAGTAACAGCATTTTTAATAAGTAATACTATAAAAATAACAATCAATAACAGAAAAAGACAAATAGAAATAATGAGATTAGTAGGAGCATCAAATGGATATATAAAATTACCATTCTTCTTTGAAGGAATCATCTTAGGATTCTTAGGAAGTATAATACCAATATTTATAATTTGCTATGGATATATATTCTTATATCAAAAAATGAATGGAATACTTTTCACAGAAGTAATCTCATTAGTAAACCCAGATAAAATATTACTAAATCTAATGCTAATCTTAATGTCTATAGGAATAATAGTAGGAGCTTTTGGTTCATACTTTGCAGTAAGGAGGCATTTAAAAATATAATGAGAAGTAAACAAATTTTAATTATATTTATCATAATCTGCTTTTTAATAACACCTATAAAACCTAAAGCAGAAGAAAAAACCTTTGGAGATGTATTAGACCGATTAGAAGAATTAAAGGAACAAAAAAAAGACAAAGAGAATGAAACAGCAATATCTGAAGCAGAATATGAAAGAATAAAAAATGAAATATATCAAATAGAAAAAGATATAGCTAAACTAAGTAAAGAAATACAAGAGGCAACAGAAGAAATAGCAAAATTAGAAAAAGACATAGAATCAAAAAAAGAAGAAACAGACAATATTTTAGTTTTTTTACAACTATCAAACGGAGAAAAATCATATTTAGAATATGTATTTAAAGCAAAAAGTTTTACAGATTTTATTCATAGAGTTTCAGTAGTAGAACAACTAAGTAAATATAACAAAGAACAAATACAAGAAATGAATAACATGATAAATAGAAACAATGAATTAAAAAAACAAAATGCAGAAAAAATAAAAAAACAAGAAGCAAAAAAAATTGAAAGTAACAAAAAGATGCAGGAGCTAGGAAGTAAAATAGAAACACTTGTAGGAGATGCTACCAATATAAACGACGAAATAAAAGCTAAAGAAAATGACATAGAACGATATAGAAATGATGGTTGTAAAAACAGAAGTGACTTACTATCTGATTGTTCTCCCATGGTTACAGCAACAGGCTTCTTAAGGCCACTTAAATACGGAAGAATAACAAGTGAATACGGATATAGAGTTCATCCAGTAACAGGTGCCTTACAATCTTTCCATAGTGGAATAGATATAGGTGGAAACAGTGAAGGAACAGAAGTTTACCCAGTAGCAAACGGAGTAGTATTATATAAAATGTATAGATCAAGTTGTGGTGGTAATAGATTATATATAAAACATAATGTAAATGGAAAAGAATACACATCAGTATATATGCACTTATTATCCTTTGGAGACATTAAAGAAGGAGATATAGTAAAATATGACCAAGTTATAGGATATGTAGGAGGATATTCAACATCAACTTCTCATGGTGGCTATGATACTTGTACAACAGGAGCGCACTTACACTTAACTCTAGCTAGAGGACATACAGTAAATCACACAGCAACAATGTTTAATCCAAGAGAAATGATAGTCTTTCCAACAAGCGGCACATTTAATACAAGAACATTCTAAGGATGTGATCAAATGTCATTCACAACAAACATAAAAAATGAAATATTAAATAATGAATATCCAAGATCAGAATTAATAACAGAATTATCAGCAATAATAAACATTGGAGCAACGATAGAAAAAGATAAATTCTCTTTATATCTAGAAAATATTGGAGTATCTAGAAGAATATATAAACTTATAAAAGACTTATTTAATACAGAAGTAGAAATAACAAAAGAGAAAATAAATAGACTAAATAAAAACTATTTAATACACATCAATATAGAAGATAAAAATAAAAAAATACTAAAAGCCTTAAACATTATAAATAATGGTGGAAACAGAAAAAGAAAACCATCAGAATACATGACTGACAACATAGAAGAAAAAAAATCTTACTTAAGAGGAGCATTTCTAATATGCGGAAGCATAAATGACCCAAGTACAAGTAGATATCATTTAGAATTTATAATTGATAATAAGACAACAGCAGAATTTATAAACAAACTATTAAATGAATTAAATTATAATAGCAAAGTCTTAAAAAGAGAAAAACATTACATGGTATACTTAAAAGAATCAGAAAAAATAAGTGATTTCATTAAACTATTAAACGCTTATAATTCATTATTTTATTATGAAGACATAAGAATATATAGAGATCATAAAAACATGACAAATAGGTTAAACAATTGTGAACAAGCAAACATAGACAAAATAGTATTTGCATCAAACGAACAATTAGAAAACATAAGAAAGCTAAGAGAAATGAAAGATTTTGATTTACTAGATGACAAAATAAAAGAAATATGCATTTATAAAGAAAAATACAAAGAAAGTTCTATGGAAGAATTAGCTAATATTATAAGTCATGAAACAAACACAAAAATAACTAAAAGTGGAATAAATCATAGATTTAGAAAAATAAAAGAAATAATCTCACAAAATGAAAAATTATAAATTTTAAAAAAGTAAAAAGTACTTTAGTAAGTGCTTTTTTCATTTATTTGTGAAAAATTAACATTTTTTATAACTATCTTGTGTGTTCAAATCTTAAAATTGTAACTTTAATTCTTAATATTAGTTTTACAATTTATTTAATTTACTAGTGTTATAATTAAGAAATATAAAAATTATATATTAAAAAAATTATTTTTAGTTTTTTTATATCTCGTGATATAATATACTTAATAGATAGGAGTAAATATGAGAAAATTACTATTTTTTACTTTTCTTATCTCCATAATACCAATAAACCTATTTGCCTTCACCACAAAATTGGAAAGATTTGGAGATAATAAAGATGCCACTGCAGGAAAAAATTACACACTGAACTTAGAGTTTTCAGTTGAAGGAGTATCAGCTAAAAAAGACTCACAATACGGCTTAGGAATAATAAACTTTGACTTAAGCTATGATAAAGAAATATTTATATTAGAAGAAATAAGCGTCCCAAGCGGATTTATATACACAAGAGATGATAAAGCTGGTGTCATTAATATAGTTGCTATCATAAATGATGAAGAACACTTAGGAAATTGTTACAATGGAGATTTATATTGTGGTAATTTTAATTCCTCTTTTAAATTTTATATTAAAGATACAGACAAAACAGAAAGCCAAATGAGTATAAGCAAAATTACAGCATACATAGTAAAAGGCGGAGGATATAACATAGAATTAACAGAAGATGACTTAATAAAAGCAGAAAGTAAAAACACTTCTCCATACACAAATAATATAAAAATAAAAAAAGAAAAACCAATAGAGAACACAGTCGCGCCCACACCACAAGAACCGAAGAAATCTTCAAACACAAATCTTAAAATATTAGAGATTCAAAACTACCCTATTGATTTTAATAAAGACATAAAAGAATATGAAATAACTGTAGCAAAAGGAGTAAATAAAATAGTACTAAAAACAGAAACAGAAGACATTGAAGCATCCGTCAAAATAACAGGGAACGATGACTTATCAGCTAATGGAAACAAAGTAAACATCGAAGTTACTGCAGAAGACGATAGCAGAACTACTTACATAATTAATGTAACACATAAAGAAGAAGAAATCATAAAAGAACCAACAAAAGAAAAAACAAACACACCCAAAATAAAATCAGACAAAAAAATTCTAAAACTATTTGGCATAATAGGCGGAGTTTTAGTACTACTAATTATAACATTTACTATAAAAGGAATAATAAAAAAGAAAAAAATCAATGAGATGTTTGACGACTTATAGAATAATGAATAACACTTCATTATTTTTTCTTTACAAAATAACAACAAAGTGATAAAATAAAGTACATTTAAGGGGGATAAAATGAATATCAAATTAAAAAAGGAAACAGAAGAAATATTAAAATTAGCTAAAATAGTAGGCGAGTCAATACTAGACACTTATATGGAACTAACAGAATTAGAATCAAAAAACATGAAGATAAAAGAAGAATATTTTCAAAAACTAGTCACACTAAATCAATCAATTAAATTACAAAATGAAATAATTTCAAGAATATTTCTAGACACATCAGAAATAATGAATTTACTATTTTACTTTTTTGAACTATTAAAAGATAAAGACGAAATAAGTTCTATAGTAAACTTAGATAAAGAAAAACTTATTAACCTAAGAATAATTGAAATTATAAACTATTATATGTTAGCAAATCCAAGAAAACTAATTGACTGTGGTCTCAATAGAGTTTTATCATTTTTAAGTGAAGAAACAATAGACTTAGAAGAATTAGATGATAATAGAGATATCAGGAAAATCCAAAAAGAAGCAGAAGAAACATCAATATGTTTAAAAGCACTAAAAGATGACCTTGATTATATGTTTATGGTCTTACTAAATCATAAAATCTCAAGCGAACCAGAAAAAGATTTAAAATCTAAATTAATAAGATCAAAATATTTAAAAATATATACCAGTCCAAACATAGAAGAAGAATTACTTAATAAAGCCTTTAACTTACCAGAAGAGGCATTTATAAATGTATACTTACAAGCGAGTCTATCTAATATAGATTCAAACTTTACATCAAAATTAATTAATAATCAAGTGCAATCGCTATCTTTAAATGACATTTACGCACTTTTACCAAAACAAGGAGTATATATAGGTAAACCTAAAATAGAATTAGAATTAAGAGAAATAAGTATAAGAACAACTACCGCATTCTTAACTCCTGAAGAAATAACAAAAACAAAAGAATTTTTAGAAGATTATTTAAATAACACTGATGAATTAACAATTAATTACTATAGAGAATCAGCAAGTACATTACTGAGTGCCTTACAATCATTAGACGAAGATAGAAATTATGTTAAAAAAGTAACTTTAAAATAAGGGGAAAGAAAAAATGGAAGAAGAAAATTTAACTGAAGTAGAATACAATCAATTAATATCACTTATAGTTGTTAGCAATATATTATTAAAAAAATATAAACAACTAGCAGAATTGGAAATAACAAATAAAAAACATACAGACAAATTTGCAAGTGAAGTAGAAGTATTAAAAAGCATTATATCTTTTCAAAAAGAATTAATAAAAAATATAAATCCAAATAATTTATTTGAAATGATTGAAGAAATAAGTAAAAAAATAATACATATAGAAGAAAATTTTGAATACATTGACTCAATATCTCATAATAAACTAGACGCCTTTGCTTTAGAGAGAGTATCAAGTATTTTAAAAGAATATGCTATAACAATAATAGCAACTCCATCTAACAAAGAAGAATATGATGAAAATGAAGAAATGGATCAAGAATTAAAATATTTACAAAAAATAGCAGAAAGTTCTAAAGAATTATTACAAAATTTAGAAAATGACAAATGGTTACTATTAATACATATAATAGAAAATAAAATATTAAATACATCTGACGAACGAATGAGAGAAAGCTTAATAAAGAGCAAATATTACCTAACATATTTAATAAAGCCATTAGAATCAAAACTGATAAAAACAGGATTCCAAGTACCAGAAAATATCATCTTTAGTGCAGAATTAATAACGCAAATGTATCCAATATCAAGAAGAGTATATGAAACTCAAAAAAGCAGTTTAGGAATTGACTTATATAGAGAACAAATAAATAGATTACTAAAAATAAATAATGAAGAATTCTCTAACAATGAATTAGAAATAACAATAAGAGAGTGCTTACTAAGAACATCATTTCAATTTTTAACAGAAGAAGAAATAAAAATATTAAAAATAGAATTCCATATTATAACTGAAAATAAAAACCTAATAGGATTTGAAAAAAGCATAGAAACAATAGAAACTGCGTTTAAATCTTATGAACAAGACAAAACATTAATAAAAAAAGTAACACTAGGATAAAACCAAGTGTTATTTTTATATAATCTTATCAACAATACCATACTCCAAAGCCTCTTCACTATCCATAAAATAATCTCTCTCTGTATCTTCCTCTATTCTTTTTAACTTTTTACCAGTATTATCAGCTAAAATCTTATTCAACTTCTTCTTTAACTTAATAATCCTCTCTGCCGCAATCTGAATCTCAGTAGCCTGTCCTTGAGCCCCACCCAAAGGTTGATGAATCATAACCTCACCATTCTTTAAACAAATACGTTTTCCTTTAGTGCCACTAGACAAAATAAAGGCAGCCATACTCGCACACATTCCTACACAAATAGTAGAAACATCTGCTTCAATAAAATTAATAGTATCATAAATAGCCATACCTGCAGTAACACTACCCCCAGGACTATTAATATAAAGATAAATATCATCTTTACTTTGACTATTTAAAAACAGAAGTTCACCTACAATAACACTAGCCACCTCATCATTAATCTCCCCACTTAAAAAAATAATTCTATCCTTAAGTAGTCTACTATACAAATCATAAAACTTCTCTCCACTTTTCTCTTTTTCAATAATAGTTGGAATAATCATAAATAAATCACCTACAATATATTTACTCTAAAATGTACATTTTATACAAAAAACTTAAAAAAAATTAAAAATATGTGGGCAAATTAATAAAATATGATAAAATATATTATAATAAGAGGGTGATAAAGTGAAAGAAAATATAATAATTGACATTGAAGGAAAAGATAAAATAATTTTTGGAAGTGGAGGCACAATAGAGGACTTAATAAAAAAAGTAGATGCTGGACCTAACATAATCGCAGCACTAATAAACAACGAAATAGTAGAATTAAGTTACGTATTAAAAGACGACACAAAAGTAAAATTTATAGACTATACTGATAGAATGGGTGCAAAAATATATAGAAATGGACTAAAATTCTTATATGTCGTAGCCATAAAAGAATTATATGGAACAAATACAAAAGTAGAATTAAAACACTCATTAGACAAAGGAATATACACACGTCTTGATTTTTCTGTAGACGAAAAAGTAGTCAACGAAATAAAAGAAAAAATGTTAGAATTAGTACACAAAGACTTAAAAATAGAAAAAGTAACAACCAGTAGAAAAGAAGCAATAAAATACTTTGAAAGCTTAAAACAAACTGAAAAAGTTGAAATGTATAAACAAATAACAAGTGATGTAGTCACGCTATACTCACTAAACGACTATTACAATTATTTCTATAGCATCATGCCTACTAAAACTGGAATATTAAAATCCTTTAATCTAACAATAACAAAAGACGAAGGAATAATGTTACAATATCCAAACACATTTGATAACAAAATAAGCGCTTACACTCACCTAGAGGACGTATTAAATGTATTCAAATCATATGGAAATTGGTCTAACAGATTAAACATAAACTATGTATCTGATGTAAATAATGTAGTAACAAATGGAAAAATAAAAGAATTTATACAACTAAATGAAATAAAACAAAATGAAGACATACAAGAATTAGTAGAAGAAATAACTACTCACCTAGATAAAATAAAACTAGTTTGCATAGCGGGACCATCATCATCAGGAAAAACAACAACATCAAAAAAATTAGCTCTATACTTAAAAAACAAAGGAATAAATCCATTCGTAATATCAGTAGATGATTACTTTAAAGAAAGAAAAGAAACACCAAAGAATGAAAAAGGAGATTACGAATACGACATAGTTGAAGCAATAGACATAGAATTATTTAATGATCACTTAACAAAATTACTAAAAGGTGAAAGTGTAAAAATGCCAACATATAACTTCATAACAGGAGAAAAAGAATACAAAAAAGACAAAGTATCATTAAAAGAAAGAGATTTACTAATAATTGAAGGACTTCACACACTAAATGAAAAACTAACTTCATCAATAAACAGAAACAATAAATATAAAATATATATTAGTCCATTTACCCCATTAAGATTAGACAGACATAACCACATATCAACTGTAGATTTAAGACTAATAAGAAGACTAGTAAGAGACTATAGAACAAGAGGTTATAACGCAGAATCAACACTAAAAAGTTGGCAAACAGTAAGAATAGCAGAAGAAAAATATATATTCCCATACCAAAAAGAAGCAGACAAAGTACTAAACACCGCGCTTATATATGAATTAGGAATACTAAAAACATATGCAATACCAATATTACACTCAATAAATATAAACAGTGAATTTTATCCAGAAGCCCTAAGAATAATAAACTTTTTAAAATACTTCTTTGACATACCAGAAAGTACACTACCAAACACAGCACTTTTAAGAGAATTTGTAGGAAATGGATATTTTGAATAGGAGAAAATAAAAAATGATAAAAATAGCAATAAACGGATTTGGAAGAATAGGAAGATGCGCACTTAGACAAATAAGTAAAAGAAGTGACATGGAAGTAGTAGCCATAAATGACTTAACAGATTCACTAACATTAGCATACCTATATAAATATGACTCTATCCACAGAACACTAGACCAACGTGTTGGATACGAAGACGATAAAATAGAAGTAAATGGTCGTGAAATAAAAATATTTAACGAACCCGACCCAAGTAAACTGCCATGGAAAGAATTAGGAATAGATGTGGTTTTAGAATGCACAGGAGTATTCACATCAAAAGAAAAATGTGAAGCACACATAAAAGCAGGAGCTAAAAAAGTAATAATAAGCGCACCTGCAAAAGACGATGCAAAAGTAATTGTATATGGCGTTAACGAAAACACACTAACAAAAAGAGATAAAATAATAAGTGCCGCCTCATGTACAACAAACTGTCTAGCACCTGTATTAAACTTACTTCATAAAAACTACAAAGTAATAAGCGGATTTATGACTACAGTACATGCAATAACAAACGACCAAGAAACGCTAGACATACCACATAAAAAAGGAATAGAAAGTCGCCGAGGAAGAGCAGCATCACTAAACATAATCCCAACTGGAACAGGAGCAGCATCAAGCATAGGCAAAGTAATACCCGAATTAAATGGGAAATTAGATGGAATTGCCTATAGAGTTCCAGTAGGCGATGGATCATTAATGGACCTAACTGTTCTAGTAGAAAAAACAACTACTAAAGAAAAAATAAACAAAATGTTCAAAGACAACATATCAGACACAATAAAAATAGTAAATGTACCACTAGTAAGCAGTGACATAATTGGAACAGAAAATGGAGCTGTAGTAGACGCATTGTTAACAAAAGTAATAAAAGAAGAAGGCAAAACAATGATAAAAATATCAGCTTGGTATGATAACGAATGGGGCTACACTGCACAAATGATAAGAACAGTAGAAAGTTGGTTAATTAAAAAATAGTAGAAGCCATTGAATAAATAATATATTTGAAAAATTACTAAAACTTAAACACATAATGTTAACTGAGTCAGGAAAAGAAATAGCAGAATATAGAAGTGAAGTTATGATAACTTTTTTAAAAAATTATCTCTTAGAAGAAAAATGAAATAATAGAACTTAGATTAAATTCTAAGTTTTAAAATAAAAATTCTTTGACATATAAACGGCTTTATTATATAATTAATGCATGGAGA